>JBLHLO010000037.1:0-11433 GCA_047621105.1 Alphaproteobacteria bacterium | reverse complement strand
TAGATTTTGGCCAGATTTGGCCAGATTATGATGGGCGACGGCCGCAAAAGTTAATATTCATCGGTAAAATCTTGTAAATTGTTAACCTATGGTTAACCATTTACCTGTAGCTTAACCCTTAGACAAGTCCTCTGTCATAGGGTTGTCCATTGGACGCTCTGTCCAATCCTTTTGACGCCTCCCTGTTAAACTTTTTTTATGGGGGGCTGGGGCCTGTTAATACTCGGGTAATCTTTGGCTTTGATTCCTTGGCTCCGCCCAGATAGATTTCCCGCTGGCTGAGAGTTTAACAGGTCGAGGCTCAAAAATAGGGAGCCGCCCCAAGCGGGAGGACGCGGGGGGCGGCTCTTATAATTTTGGGCCTCTTATAGATTGGCACCGCATAAATCGGTATGGCGCCACGTGCGGGTCAGGCAGCTTGCCCTTCGATCACTTGAGGGGATTTACCCGAACGGATCTCGATACTGCGCGGTTTAGCCTCTTCCGGCACGACGCGTTCGAGGGCAATGTGCAGCAACCCTTTGTCAAGGTTAGCACTAGTGATGTGCACCGCATCGGCAAGTGCAAAGGCGAGGCGGAAGGCCCGGCCGGCAATGCCGCGGTGCAGATAGCTGCGGGATGCGTCTTCCTTTTCGTCACGGCCGATCTTACCGGAAATGGTCAGGGTGTTTTCCTTGACCGTGACGTCGAGGTCATCCTCGCTAAACCCGGCCACGGCGACCGAAATGCGATAATCGGTCTCACCGGTTTTTTCGATGTTATAGGGCGGGTAAGCGCCGTCGTTTTGGGGGGCGAGGCTGCTCTCCATTAACCGGCTCAAACGATCGAAGCCGACGCTGGAACGAAACAGGGGAGAAAAATCGAAACTAGTCATGCCATATCCTCCTTGGGAAGCAACATGGGGTTAAGTCAATCACCGCTTGTCCCGCCGGATTGGCCGGGAAGCGGCCCTTAACGGTCCCTGAAGGGCCCCGTTGACCCATTATTTAGGGTAGCTTTGGGCGTTTTCAAGAGGGGGAATTGCCAGCACAACACTGCCATTAACCATATGAAAGAATGAGGTAAATTTAACTTTTTATAATTTGACCGGTTGTCAGAATTATCCAGATGAGCGATCCTACAAACAATACGCACCATCAAGGTGTGGGCAAACAATGCGCCATGCGGCGCGGGAGAGGCGGGCCATGCAGGCACCGACGTCGTTCTTTAATAAGACCTATGACGAGGCAATGGTGTTGCTGGTTGAGGCACGTGATTTCCTTGCCCGTGGCCAGGACATGGGGCCTGATTTTAGCGCGGCGACCTGCCGCGCCCGTATGGTGGTGGAAACGAGCCGGCTGACCTCGCGGCTAACCCATGTGATGGCTTGGTTGCTCGCCCGCAAGGCAGTCCATGCCGGCGAATTAACCGCTGACCAGGCGACCCAGCCACCCTATGTGTTGGAGCGCGACGAGATGCTCGTCGGCGACGATAGTCCGTTTGACGATGATCTGCTGCCGGCACTGGAAAGTCTGATGGATCGTAGTCGGAACCTCTACATCCGGGTATCCCGGCTTGATGAACTCGTGCGCCGGGGCGCCAACGCCTAAGAGAAATCTTGATCAAAGAAAAAGGCCGGTCCTTGAAGGGCCGGCCTTTGGCATTTCTATTCTATAGGGCGGGGCTATTTGATGCCGAAGCTCTCAAAGCGCTTGTTGAATTTGGCAAGCTGGCCGCCCGAATCGAGCAGCCGGTGCACCCCTGTCCAAGCCGGGTGCGTCTTGGAATCAATGTCGAGCTTGAGAGTATCACCGGGGTTGCCCCAGGTGGAGCGGGTCTTGTAGGTGGTCCCGTCAGTCATCAACACGTTGATTTCGTGGTAATCGGGGTGCGTATCCTTCTTCATGGCCCGGTGTCCTGAAAATCGTTGGGAAAAAATGCAGGGCGCTAAAGGCGCCGAAGGCGGTTCTATATCCAATGCCGGGGCTGATTGCAAGGGCAGAAACCTAATGGGCGGAAGCCTGGAGGCCCCCTTTTACGGGGTGTCACGGCCCCGGCCTTAGCGCTACATTACGGCCCGGTCCCCGTTAAGCTATATAATGCCTAACCCATTTCCTAACCAAGGTTCCTGTCCCCCATGGCGAGAAAGCCCAAGAATCCCGCTGAAAGCCCAGATCAGGACGCGCGCCTGCGCGGGTCACTCGCCGAGCTCGGCCAGTTATGGGCCCATGTGGCGCCCTACAAGCTTGCCGTGGCCGGTGCCGTGGTCGCCCTGGCGGCGGCGGCGGCGACCGTGCTGGTCATGGGGATTGGGCTCAGGACCCTGGTGGACGAAGGCTTTACCTCGGGCGATTCTGGCCCCCTGGACCGTGCCCTCTTCGGACTCCTCGGGGTCATCGTGGTTTTGGCGCTGGCCACCTATTCGCGTTATTCGTTGGTCAGCTGGCTTGGGGAACGGGTGGTGGCCGATCTTCGCTCCAAAGTGTTTGCCCATGTGCTGTCGCTGGACCCCACTTTTTTTGAAACTACCCGTACCGGTGAAGTGATGTCGCGTATCACTACCGACACGACACTCTTGCAGGTGGTCATCGGTTCGTCCGCGTCGGTGGCTATGCGCAACGTCTTGTTGCTGGTTGGTGGCTTGGTGATGTTGGCGGTGACCAGTCCCAAATTGACCTTGATGGTGGTTTTATTCGTGCCCGTCGTCGTTGCGCCGATCGTCTTGATTGGCCGCCGCGTACGGGCATTGTCGCGCACCAGCCAAGACCGGATTGCCGATATCGGCGCCCAGGTCGAGGAAAGCCTCAACGCTGCGCGGACCATCCAGGCATTTTGCCACGAAGATCGGGAAAGCGATCATTTCACGGGCCGTGTGGAAGACTCCTTTGCCGCCGCCGTGCAGCGCATTCGTGCCCGGGCCAGCATGACCGCCATTGTGATCATGTTGGTGTTTGGCGGTGTCGGTACGATCTTGTGGATCGGCGGCCATGACGTGCTGGCGGGGCGTATTTCGGCGGGCGAACTCTCCGCCTTTGTTTTCTACGCGGTGGTTGTGGCCGGTGCGACGGGGGCGGTCAGCGAAGTGATCGGTGATCTGCAGCGCGCCGCCGGGGCAACCGAACGATTGGGCGAATTACTGGCGACGCGTGCCGCTATTTCTGCCCCGGCCAATCCCAAACCCTTGCCGGCACCGGCGGCAGGGGCTGTGACCTTCGACAATCTCACCTTTCACTACCCCGCCCGGCCCGATCATGCCGCACTGGAGGATTTCGATCTAAAGATTCAGCCCGGTGAGCGGCTGGCCCTGGTGGGTCCGTCCGGGGCCGGCAAGACGACCGTGTTCCAACTGCTGTTGCGCTTTTACGATCCGGGCGTTGGCCGCATCACTTTTGACGGCATCGACCTGCGTGAAGCGGACCCTAAGGCTGTGCGGGCACGCATTGGGTTGGTTGCCCAGGATCCCGTAATCTTTTCCACGACGGCGGCAGAGAACATCCGCTATGGCCGCCCCGACGCAAGTGATGCCGATGTCCGTGAGGCTGCCCAAGCCGCTGCGGCGTTCGATTTTATCGAAGATATGCCGCAAGGGTTTGACACCTATCTTGGTGAAAAGGGCGTGCGCCTTTCGGGTGGCCAGCGCCAGCGCATTGCCATTGCGCGCGCCATTTTGCGCGACCCGGCTTTGCTGTTGCTGGATGAGGCAACCAGCGCGCTTGATGCGGAAAACGAACGGCTCGTGCAAGAAGCCCTGGTGCGGTTGATGTCGGGGCGGACCTCGATCGTGATCGCCCACCGGCTGTCCACGGTTCTGGAAGCCGACCGCATTGTCGTCATGGATCAAGGGCGCATTGTCGCCACGGGCCGCCATACGGATCTGATGGCGGCGGGTGGGCTTTATGCGCGGCTCGCGGAATTGCAGTTCGACCAAGCCCGCGCTGGGGCGGCTCTATTAGAATCCGGACCAGAAATTGATGGCGCGCCCGAAGGCAAAGGCCTCAGCGCTCCGTCAGCTTGAACTCAATACGCCGGTTGCGGATGTAAGCGGCTTCGGTGTTGCCGGGGTCGATCGGCTGGTAGGGGCCGAAGCCGGTCGCGGCGAGCCGCTGCGGTGGCAAGCCTTCGGCCACCAGGGCGCGCACGACAGACAGCGCCCGGGCGGTGGAGAGTTCCCAATTGGATGGAAATTGCGGCGTCGAGATGGGCCGGATGTCGGTGTGGCCGTCGACCCGGAGCACCCAGTCAATGTTGGCGGGAATTTTTTTAGACAGCCCAATGAGGGTGCGCGCCAATTGGCGAATCTGCGTCTGCCCTGGCCCTGCCAGACTGGCATTGCCGGACCCGAACAACACTTCCGATTGAAAGACGAAACGGTCACCGACAATGCGGATGTCCTGGCGGTTGCCCAGGACCTTGCGCAGCTCACCAAAGAATTCGGAGCGGTACCGGGCCAGTTCCTCAACCTTGCTGGCGAGTGCCGCATTCAGCCGCTTGCCGAGGTTGACGATTTCCACTTGTTGGCTTTCCGATTGCGCTTCCGATGCGGCGAGTACGGCATTAAGACGGGATAGTTCATTTTTGAGCGCGGCAATGGCTTGGGAAAGGCGTTCGACTTCTGAACGCCGGGCCTGGGATACGCGCCGTTCTTCGGCAAGTACATTTTTGTTTTCGGCGAGGCGTTGGGATAATTGATTCAGCCGCTGTTCGCGGGCGGCCAAGTCCTTGCGGGTCGTTTCCAATTGGGCGCGTTCCGCCGCCAACTCGGATGTGAGGGAGCCGACGCGGTCCTCGGCGGTCCCCAAAGCGCTGCGGGCCGTGTCGAGTTGTGCAGCCAGGTCCGATACCCGCGCGGTCAGCTGGTCCCGTGCCGAGGTCGATGATTGCAATTGTGACGAAAGTTCCGCTACCGAAGTGCGCAATGCCGCCCCGGCTTGGCGTTCCAGCGCCAGCATGTCGGCGAGTTCCGCTACTTGGGTTTCAAGCCGTTTAAGCGCCTGGTCGCGCCCGGCCAGAAGATCGGTCAGAAAAAATTGGGCCAGCACGAATACGGTGAGCAAAAAGATGATCACCATGAGAAGGGTCGCTAAGGCATCGACAAAGCCCGGCCAGATGTCGGCGGTGGCGGCGGATTGTCGGCGTTGGGAACGCGTAGCCATCGGGGTGCCCGTCTAGGCGCCTGTCAAGCCGGTGGGCTTGTCGCCCGATTTGTCGGGCCCGGCGATCGTGCGGGCGAGGATCTTAATTTCTGCGCGGATATCTTCGACCGATTGGGCGCGCCCTGAAGACATTTCTTCCAACAATCGCGCGAGATA
Source organism: Alphaproteobacteria bacterium (assembly GCA_047621105.1). Lineage (GTDB taxonomy): Bacteria > Pseudomonadota > Alphaproteobacteria > SMXQ01 > SMXQ01 > WHSO01. The sequence continues at coordinate 6,145 of JBLHLO010000037.1, read as the reverse complement.
AACTTCAATATTGCGGATATGCCCCCGGGTTGCATCGTCGAGCGCCTCTGTCCCCTTGGCTGAGGATGCCTCCGCCAACCGGGTGAGGATCGGCTTCAGTTCAAGCTGCCCTTCGGCGAGCCGGGCAAGTAGCGTCTGCTCGGTGCGCATCTGGTCGGTCAGCGTCGACAGCCGTTCATGCAATTGGGTGAGCGCCGTATTGGCGGCGATACGGCTTTCTTCGCCGCGGGCCAGCGTTCTTTGCAGCCCGTTAAGCCCTTCCGCGGTTTGTTCCAAGAGCGCGCCAAGATAATTGGGCACCGTGCCTTCGCCGCCCGATACCGGCGAGGGGCCGGAAAGGCGCGTCAGGCCCGACAGCCATTCTTCTAGATCGTTATAGAACCGGTTTTGGGCCTGGCCTGATTGAAGATCGAGAAAACCCAATACCAAAGAACCAGCCAAGCCGAACAGCGATGATGAGAACGCCGTGCCCATGCCCGTCAGGGGCGCCGCCAGACCAATTTTGAGATTGGTGAAAACCTCGCTCACATTACCCGATCCGAGGTTGAGGCCCTGGATCACGTCCGAGACTGAATTGATGGTAATCAGCAATCCCCAGAAGGTGCCCAACAGACCTAGAAAGATCAGAAGTCCAATCAGGTAGCGTGATAAGGCGCGCGCTTCGTCAAGCCGCGAGGAAATGGAATCAAGCAAGGACCGCATGGATACGGCCGAAAGCCGGATCGCCCCATCGCGTGCGCGCAGCAGCGTCGCCATTGGCGCCAGCAGGCGCGGGTCCGGGAGCTCGTCATGGCGTTGGGTTTCGATCTCACGATTGTGGCGAAAAGCCGTGGCCCAGGCTGCTTCTTTGCGCAACATGAAAACTTGGCGGAAGGCATAGAGCACGCCGAGCGCCAATACGCCGACAATAAGACCGTTTAGCGCGGGGTTGGCCATGAAGGCACGGATGAGGGGGTCACTTAGCGCACCGCAGCCGGCGGCTGCCAGCGCGAGGAAGATCGTCATGCGGAAAAGATATGGGCCGAACTTGAACATGTGTTTGTGCCGGTCTCTTTCAGCCTTAAGGGTGAGGCATAAATTTTACCGCGCGCGTTATCGCGTCTATCACTATGCGCGCGTCACCGCGCCCGTCAATGAGCGCACGTTACCGCGTTACTCATCTATGCGCACGTTACCGTGCGACAACCGAAAGGTCGACCCGATCAGGTGAGCCGCTGGGAACCTTGCTGCCGAGCGCTCGTACGTCGATGCGGGTCGGCTGCACGCCTTGTTTAATCAGGAACGATCGCACGCCCAGCGCCCGGGTAAGCGATACTCTGCGGGCGCGGGATTCGCCATCCTTGCTGCTTGCAGCATAGGCCTTGAGCTGCACCCGTAACTCCTGATTGCCTTTGAGTGCCTTGGCCGCTGCATTGAGGGTGGCTTCGGCTGCTGCCGGTACGGCGGTGATGCCGGCACCGAAGGCGATCATGCGGGTCGTACCCGCGCCAATCGCGCCTCCGGTTTCTTCAGGTGCGGTAGGCCGCGCCGCCGTTTGTTTGGGGATATTCGCCACAGCAGGCGGCGGTGACGGGGGGGTGAGATTGGATGAGGCGACAGTGGTGCGCGGCGCGGGGACCACCGGCGGCACGTCTGGCATGGCTTTGGCTATTGCCGGAGGCTGGACTGGCGGCGGCGGCACCGCGCTGCGGGTCATCTTGGGCTTGCGTTGGGCACGTTTCTTGGTCGGGCGTTTCAATTGGGGCTTGGCACCCGGGGGATGAAGCCTGACCGCATCATTCGGGCCGAGCCGGGCGCCAGGGAAACGCAGGTCACCCGCGCCGTCGGCCGCAAGGCCAAATTGATCCAGTGCCGAAAGATCGACGGTAACGCCACCCCCAGGCCCGCCGACCACAACCGTATTTTGTTGGGCATGGGCAATGGAGCCGGTTGCCGTCAAAAGCACAAAGGCCAGGGCCAGGCTGAGGCCAAAGCCAAGGGTATGTGTATAAAGCCGGGCGGAAGCGGTCGAAGATTCAGCCAACATAGGGGGTCGTCTCCTGGTCGGTGCAGTTGGTGCTGCTTAAGCCACAGTTTAAGTCATTGACGGACGGGGATTTCTTAGACTTTCCCGTGGAGGCCACAATAAACCAACGAAGGTGGGCCGAACAACCGACTTAATAACTGAAATCTAAACGGATTTGGCCAAAATATGGCTGATTTCGTCATGCAGATGGCCATTCGACGCCAAGATCGAGCCCGAAGTGAGCATATTGCCTTTGCCATTGAGCTCGGTGACGAAGCCGCCGGCTTCCTTGACCAGCAGAATACCGGCCGCCACGTCCCAAGGGGACAGCGCGCGCTCCCAGAACGCATCGTACCGGCCGGCCGCCACCCAGGCGAGGTCGAGCGCGGCGGCACCAAAGCGCCGAATCCCGGCGACCTTATCCATCAGCGCCCGGGTCTCCCCCAAATGTTGGTCGTGATCGGCGCGTTCCAATGTCGGCAGGCCCGAGGCGATTACCGCCGTCGCCAGATCGCGGCGCCCCGATACCCGGAGCCGGCGGTCGTTGAAATAGGCACCCGCACCCTTTTCCGCCCAATAGGAATGATCATGGACCGGGTCATAGACCAGCGCGGCGACGATCTCGCTCGATAGTTTGCCGCCAATCACCGAGCGGCCTTCGACGCCGATGGAGATGCAGAAATGGGGAATGCCATGCAGAAAATTGGTGGTGCCGTCGAGCGGATCAACGATCCAGCGATACATGTCGCTGGTGCCGGCGGTTTCGCCCGATTCCTCCATCAAGAATCCGAAGTCGGGGCGTACGCGGGACAGTTCCTCGCGCAGCACCTCTTCGGATTTGATGTCGGCGGCGGAGACAAAATCGCCCGGCCCCTTGGCCGTGACCTGAAGTTGTTCGACCTCGCCAAAATCCCGGTTCAATCCGCGCCCCGCTTTGCGGGCGGCGCGTTCCATGACATTGATCAGGGGGGATTTGACGGCCATGGACTCTTAGTCCTTGGCGCGTTCGACGTAGGTTGCGTCGGCGGTGGCGACAACGATACGCATGCCGCTTTCGATATGCGGCGGCACTTGGACGCGCATGCCGTTATCCATTACGGCGGGCTTGTAAGACGATGTTGCCGTTTGGCCTTTGACCACGGGATCGGCCTCGGTCACGGTCAGGGTCACATGTTCGGGCAGCGACACGCCGAGCGGTTCATCTTCGTGTGATTCAACGGCGATCATCATGCCGTCTTGCAGGAAGCCGGCTTGGTCTTCGCCGATTTGCGCTTCGGTCAGGGTGATCTGTTCATAGGTCTCAGTGTCCATGAAGGTGAATTGATCGCCTTCCTTATAGAGAAACTGATAATCCTTCTGGTCGAGGCGCACGCGCTCCACCGTTTCGGCCGAACGAAAGCGCTCGTTCAGCTTGGTGCCGTCGCGGATATCCTTGAGCTCGACCTGGAGATAGGCGCCGCCCTTGCCGGGCTGGGTATGCTGGGTCTTGACCGCGACCCAGAGCCGCCCCTTGTGTTCGATGACGTTGCCGATCTTGATGGCATTGCCGTTGATCCTCATGAAGACACCTGTCGGAAAAAAGGTTGTGCTGGGACGGACGAGCCCCGTCCGTGAAACGCGCCGGAACCTATCAGGTTCGGGGGGGCTAAGCAACGGGGCGCAGGGCGCCCGGGAGCCTTGCCTAAGCCTTTGCCGCCAAGGCCTTTTCTATGGCGCTGTTGAGTGCTTTGACCCCTGCCGCCGGGCCGTCGGCGTAGTTCCATACCGTGCCCATGACGGCGAGGAAGTCGGCCCCTGCTTGAACCAGGGGCGCGCAGTTCGCCGCGGTGATGCCGCCGATGGCAACGCAGGGCACTTCCATCAGTTCCGACCACCATTCCAGGATGTCGGGTGTCGGATGGCCCTTGGCGTCTTTTGTCGTGGTCGGGAAAAAGGCGCCGAAGGCGACGTAATCGGCCTCCTGCTCGGCCGCTGTCATGGCAAGGTGGCGCGAATCATGGCAGGTCACGCCGATAATGCCATTCGCGCCGAGGGCTTTGCGCGCCTCATCGTAGGAGGCGTCGTCCTGGCCCACATGCACGCCGTCGCAGTCGGTTTGGGCGGCGAGGTCGGGCCGGTCATTGATTAAAAAAGCGACATCGCGTGCATGGGCGATCGGGGTCAGGCGCTCAGCAGCGCGGAGGATCGTGTCGTCGTCCACATCCTTCAGGCGCAATTGCACACAGGCGACATCACCGGCATCGAGCGCGTGGGTGAGGTCATCGGCGAAACTGTCAAGCTCCAGCCGTTCCGGTGTGATCAAGTAGAGCCGGCAGGCTCCCATATTCATGTCAGTGTCCATGAGGGGTGCGCGCTCAATGTTCTGACGCGTAGGGGCGGCGCGGTTCCAAAATTTCCAGCCGGTTGCCCCCGGGGTCGCGTACGAAGAAACGGTCTTGGTGAAAATCGCGTTCCTCGGAATAGGCGGCTTCGGCTTCATCGATCTCAACGCCGGCGTCTTCGAACTGCCTGCGCGCCGCCGCCAAGTCATCGACCTGGAAGCCGAGGTGATTACGCAGGTTCTTGTTCACCTTGTCCGCATCATCAGCCGTGGTCCCGCGCGCCACGCCGAGGTGCAATTCGTACCAGGGTTCTTCCGAGATGCAGAAATGCTGTCCCGCGGGGCCGAGGCTATCGGGCTTCTTTAAACGTTTGAGACCCAAGAGCTCGCCATAGAAGCGCTTGGCCTCTTCTTCTTTTTCGGGCGGGACTTGCACGTTGAGGTGATCGACACGTTGAATGAGCTTCATGGTTTCCTCCCCGGCCGCGCACGACCGATCAACTTATTCCTTGTTCTGATAGATGCGAATGATTTGGTCGAGCATCTTGAGCGCTTCTTCGCGCGGGCGCTGGAAGGTGTTGCGCCCGATGATTGATCCGGTGCCGCCACCATCACGGATGCCGCGCACTTCGCTCATGAGGCCGTCGAGGCCCTTGGCCTCACCCCCTGAGAAGACCACTAAGCGGCGGCCATTGAACGACGACTGCACGATATGGGCGACCCGTTCGGCGAGTGTGGCGCGGGGAATTTTGCGCTCTTCATAGACTTTTTTGGCGGCCTCGAGTGACAGCGCATCGGTCGGTGGTTTGACCTTGATGATATGGGCGCCGAGCAGCGCCGCCATATGGGCGGCATAAGCGCAGATATCAAAAGCGGTTTCGCCCTCTTTGGTGAGATCGCCGCCGCGCGCATAGGACCAGATGACAACCGCGAGGCCGACAGCCTTGGCTTCTTCTGCCATTTCGCGCGCTTCTTCCATCATGTCGAAGGCGGCGTCGGAACCGGGGTAGATGGTCAGCCCGATGGCCGAACAGCCGAGCCGCAGCGCGTCGGCGACTGAACTGGTCACCGCCTGGTTGGCGTCATCAGTAAAGCGGGCCAGGGAATTGGAGCTGTTGACCTTAAGGATGGTCGGCACGGCCCCGGCGAAGGAATCGGCGCCCGCTTCGATCATGCCAAGCGGCGCCGCATAAGCTGATAGCCCGGCGTCGATCGCCAGCTTGAAATGGTAATGGGGGTCATAGGCGTCGGGATTAGGGGCAAAGGAGCGCGCCGGCCCGTGTTCGAAGCCCTGGTCGACCGGCAAGATGACCAGCTTGCCCGTACCGCCGAGCCGGCCCTGCATCAAGATGCGAGCGAGATTGGCCTTGGTCCCCGGGCTATCGCTTTCATAATTGTCGAGTATCTTCTTGACGCGCTGGGTGATTTTCATTGGTTGTCCGCTCCCCCTTAAAACTGTGCCAGTTACTATGTTGTTTGTGGCGCCCCGCCGGGCCAGATCCGCGCCGCTGACGCGGCACCTTTGTTGCCTTCAGGAATAACCGAGGCTTAGGCCTTTTGCAATCAGCTGGGGCGGCGGGGCCGCCATTTGGCCAGATATTCGCGCGCCGCGGCTTCGATCCCAGCCGGCCCTATTACGACGGTGCCAAGATCAAGGGCGGGGCCAAGCTTGCCTTCCAGTACCTGCATCTTAGCGATCTGGCCAATGGCCTTGATTTTGGTGCGGACCGCCGGCCGGGCGCGGGTGCGGATGGCGTCGACGCCTTGGCGGATTGCGCCGAGCGCCAGTCCCGGTTCGGCTCCGCAGTCGAGGACGGCAA
>JBLHLO010000036.1:0-11463 GCA_047621105.1 Alphaproteobacteria bacterium | reverse complement strand
ATCGCGTGCGCGGTCGTCGGTAAACTGGTTGAGCCCCGCATCGCCGTCAAAGAATCCCACCGCCATGCAGAACGGCATGGAGAATTTGGCCGCATAACCCGATGGCGGGTCATGCTTGTCGGCCAGAGGCTCCCATAGCCGGTCAACCAGACCTTCGCCCGCTTCGCAAACGATAGTGTAAATGCTATCGGGATCAATGCCGTCCGATGCCAGCCGGATCATACAGTCGATATAGGGGTGGATCATGGTGCCGCAGGCGTAGGGCTTAAAGGCGATCTTTTCCATGAACCATTCCTCGCCCAGGCCTTCGGTAACATAATTGAAGTGGGGATTTTCATAGGAGGGCGCAAAGGCGTTGAAGAAATTATGCCTGCCTTCGAAAACCGTGCGCGGGCCAAAATATTCCTCACGTCCCCATAAGGCCGCGCGCAAACCCGATTGCGCCGCCCAGCCCGGGTGCAGGCGCTTGGTCCAGGCACCGTCGGTTAAATATTCGAGGATGCCCGATGCCAACGACCCGGCAATGCCGAGCGCGTGGGTGGTCTGCGCCGCGTTGAGGCCGAGGGTGACGGAAGCGCCGATGGTCGCGCCGATGGTCCCAATGACGCTGACGGGATGAAAGCCGGCATGGTGAATGGCGGCGGGGGCGACATGGTTGAAGCGGCAGACCGCCTCTAGCCCGCAAGTGATGCCGAGAAGCGCATCCGCCCCTGATCGTCCGAATCGTTCCGCCGCTGCGAGCGCGGCCGGAATGACCATGGCGCCGACCCGGATCGGTGCGCCTTCCAGGGTATCGTCAAAATCTTCGCCGTGGGTGCCAACCCCGTTGACGACAGCGGCGCCCGCCGCATCGAAAGCGCGCGCATGGCCGATCGCGGTGCAGCCGCCCTCGCCGTCCCAACCTCTGATGAGTTGGGCAATATAATCTGTCTGCCGTGCGGCAATGCAAAGCCCGGCCATATCGATCAGGTCATTGACCGCGATGGCCCGCGCCTGGGTGGGAATGTCGGCCAGTGTGAGGCCAGCTGTGAATCGAGAAAAATGTTCTGAAACAGTGATTTCTTTGGGCATATGGGGCCGTTCGTTGCGAATTTTTGGGCGCACTGTAGCGTATAGCACATCTCAGGGCGACTCAGGCGGGTGTAAGGGCTGGTATATGGGGGACGGTCCTTGGTTCCGCCGTGCGGCTAGTGCACAATTGGCGGTCCTGCCCGGCATCCGCTGGGGATCAACGCGCTCAAACGATCCGGTACCTAAGCTTATGAATGCCATCCCTGCGACACCAGGCGCCACGCCCCCGAAAAAGGCCCCTTGGGGTGACCTGGTGCGTGACGGGCGGGGGCTCTATTCATTACTGGTGATCCTCGGCGTCATGATGCATGCGCTGCAGATCTTGGTCATCAACATCATCATGCCGACGGTGATCGCTGATCTGGGTGGCGCGGACTATTACACATGGCCGGCGATGCTCTATACGGTCGGGGCGATTGTCGGCGCGGCCAGTGTTGGCCCAGTCTTGGCCACGCTCGGTCACCGGCGCGGCTATGCGGTGAGTGGCCTTATCTTCATTGCCGGAACGGTGGGCAGTGCCATTGCACCCGACATGGCCATGCTGATCGCGTCGCGCGCGGTGCAGGGGTTCGCCGGTGGCTTGGTGACCGGTGGCGGCATGGCCCTGGTCAGCAATTTTTTTCACGATGCATTGCGCCGGCGTATCCTTGCCGCTCATCAGGGCACCTGGATGATTGCGCAACTCTGTGGGCCGCTGGTTGGCGGCGCCTTTGCCGAGATTGGTTGGTGGCGGGGATCGTTCTGGACCATGGTGCCGATTGCCATGATCTTCGTTGTGTTGTGCTGGACAAAAGTGCCCGATGAAGCCCTAAAAGAAGCCGGCGTATCGCGGTCGACGACATTTCCCATCTTGCGCGTCTTGATGTTGGCATCCGGTGTTTTTGCCGTGGCCTTGGCCGGTCCCGTACACCACCCGGCCTTGCGGACCTTACTGATTGTTTCGGCACTGGCGCTAATGTGGGGCACGTTCTGGCTCGATCGCCATGCGCCCAACCGGCTTTATCCGTCTGGTGCCTTGTCATTGCGATCGCCGGTTGGGTTGGCGTTGATGGTCTTGTTTATGGGCGGCATGGCCCAAACATCGGTGAACTTATTTCTGCCTTTGTTGTTACAGGTGGTGCATGGCGTCACGCCGCTGTTCATCAGTTTTGTTTCAATCGTGATTTCCTTAGGCTGGACCATTGGCACATTTGCCGTGTCGGGTTGGTCGGGTCGACGTGAGCGGATCGCCTTGATGGCGGGGCCGGTGTTGATGGCGATCGGGCTCGCAGGCATGGCGGTGACGGCGCAATTGCCGATGCTGTTGGTGTTGACCGGGGCCGCGTTCACTCTCGGCGTCGGTGTCGGCATTCATAATGTTCATTTGATCGCCCGCACCATGGCCCTGGCTGCACCGGGGGAGGAGCACGTCACCTCGGCGGCGATGCCGTCGATCCGTTCACTCGGTACGGCCTTCGGGGCGGCCCTGGCAGGGGGATTATCAACCATGGCTGGGCTCGGGGATGCCACCAATGCCGAAGCGGTCGGTCGGGCCGTGACCCTAGTCTATGGTGTGCATGTCGTGCCCCTAGTACTAGCGGCGGTGTTCATGGTGTTTCTGCTGAGGCTTGACCGCCGCCCTGGCAGCCCACGGTAGGCAAGGGATTGGGTCCGGTCCCGCAGTGGGGGCGCGCGGCTTTCCGATTGGCCCGTGACCTGATAACCTCTCCTTAAAAGATAAAGAAGAGGGGATCCAAGATGGCAAAACACCTGCCCGCTTTTGCCCGGTTTATTGATGATCTGCGCGCCGCTTTCGCCGATGCTGGCGGTGATACCGCATTGGCCATGAGCCGTGCCCAGGAACATCTCGAAGCTTTCGTCATGGATGACAGCATTCATGCACATTCCAAATCCTGGCCCTCGACTGAGGGGCATAAGAACCTGCTTCTTTACGAAGACCCCGATTATAATTTTGTCATCAACGCCGTCGTCCGGACCTTGGACCGCAAACGCGGTATCCATGATCATGCCCATGCCTGGACGGCTTATGGGCTGCTTGATGGGGAAGAGGAATTAAGCCGCTATCGCCGCCTCGACGACGGCACGCGCGAAGGCTATGCGGAGGTGGCGCTCGACGGTGTTGCCCATGGTCGGCGCGGCACGGTCGATTTAGTACCGCCTTACGGCATCCATTCCGAAAACGGCGGCGCGCACCGGTCAGTCGCCGTCATCATTCGATCCGAGCGCCTGGTCGGCAAGGTTTTGCAGGGCCGTTATAAGCCCGACACCAACACTCATTACGTTGGCGAAGGGCCCACTCAGGTTCCATTCGATATCACTGAGACGGCGGAGGCGACACTATGAGCATGCTTGCTGATCTGACTGTGACGCCATTGTCGCCCGCGCTTGGCGCGGAAGTCTCTGGGGTTGATCTGAGCCGCGACGTGCCCGACGACGTGCTCGAGGAAATTCGTGCCGCCTGGCAGAAATACAATGTGTTGGTGATCCGTGGCCAAGACCTAACCATGGAACAGCAGCTTGCTTTCGCCGGGCGTTTTGGGGAGTTGGGCGAACGTAAGCGACAAAAGACTGCCTTCAAGAAAAAGGAAGAGGGCGTTTATCAAACTAACCCGCATACGCTTCTAGTGACCAATATCATGGTTGACGGTAAGCCGATTGGCGCTTTCAACGAAGGTGACATGTGGTTTCATATTGATTCGGGCTATGCCGAACGTCCTTACAAATATACTTTTCTATACGGCATGGAATTACCGTCGACCGGTGGCAATACCCGTTTTGCCAATACCTACACGGCCTATGAAAAACTGCCCGAAGACCTCAAAAAACAGATCGAGGGTCGGCGCGCCTTGCATATCCATCAATATAAACGCGTTGAAAAAGTGGATTTGTCGGTTGATATCAGCAGCTCGCCCCATTGGTATCACCCGGTGGTTATCACCCACCCGGAGACCGGGCGTAAGGCGCTGTTTGTCGACCGGTTGATGACGGCGGCGATCGAAGGTCTTGAGCGGGCAGAAAGCGATGCCCTGATGGAGCGTCTCTACGATCACGTTGAAACGCCCGCGTTCATTTACGAGCACGTCTGGCAGCTCAAGGATTTTCTGATGTGGGACAACCGCTGCGTTGTTCACGGGCGCACCTGGTTCCCAGAGGATGAAAGGCGGCTGCTCCGCCGCTGCACCATCGAAGGCGACCCGCTTTCCGCATAGACTAAGAACTTAAGGGTGTTTGATCGGCGCGCCGGTCTTGGCTTGCAATTCATCAAACGGTAAGCCCGGCGCAATCGTCTTGAGGACAAAACCTGCCGGGGTGATGTCGATCACCGCCAATTCCGTATAGACCCGCGAAACCACGCCCCGCGACGTGGCGGGATAAGTGATGTCGGCCACCAGCTTGGCTGCACCGTCCTTGGTGGTATGGGTCATCAGCACGAAGATCTGCTTGGCGCCGACCGAAAGATCCATGGCGCCGCCGACCGCGGGTATGGCCCCCGCCGCGCCGGTTGACCAATTGGCGAGATCGCCTTTCGTGGAAACTTGTAGTGCCCCCATCACGCAGACGTCGATATGCCCGCCGCGGATCATGGCAAAGGAATCGGCCTGATGAAAATAAGCCGCCCCCGGCACCGCCGTGACCGGTTTCTTGCCGGCATTGATCAGTTCCAGATCGATGTCATTTTCCGACGGTGCGGGCCCCATGCCCAACAGACCGTTTTCGGTATGGAATACGATTTCCTTGCCTTCGGGGATGAAATTAGCCACCGCTTCGGGGCGCCCGATGCCCAGATTGACGAAGCTGCCGTCGGGGATATCGGCGGCGACCATTCGCGCGATCTCATCCGCGCTCCAGGGTTGCCAGCTCATTGCGGCACCCGCTTGATGCCCTGGTTGATCAGGGTGGTTTCATCCGCTGGATCGGCAACTGCGACGATCCGATTGGTGAAGATGGCGGGGGTGATGATAGCTTCGGCATCGAGCGCGCCCAGTTCCACCACTTCGCGCACCTGGACAATGGCGCAGCGTGCCGCCATGCACATGATCGGTCCGAAATTGCGTGCCGTTTTGTTATAGATCAGATTGCCCCAACGATCGGCCTTATGGGCCTTGATCAGGGCGACATCACCCGTGATCGCATGTTCCATGACATGCGGTAGCCCATTAAATTCACGAATTTCTTTGCCGTCTTCCAACGGCGTGCCAGCGGACGCGCGGGTGTAAAATGCGGGAATGCCGGCGCCGCCGGCACGGATACGTTCGGCCAACGTGCCTTGGGGTACCAGTTCCAATTCGATCCGGCCCGCCTTGTAAAACTCGTCGAAGACTACCGAATTTGAACTGCGCGGAAAGGAGCAGACTATTTTAGCAACGCGCCCGGCCTCAATCAGCGCGGCAAGGCCGACATGACCATTGCCCGAATTATTGCTGACCACGATCAGGTCCCGCGCCCCTTGGTCGAGGAGGGCATGGACCAGCTCAATCGGGCTGCCTGCCTCACCAAAGCCGCCGATCAGCACCGTTGCACCATCGGCCACATCGGCCACTGCGTCCTCTACTGTCTTGATACGCTTATCGATCACTGTCTGTCCGTCATCCCTGTCCGGTATATCTGTGGGGGTAGTTTAGAGAGCCATACTGGGGCTGGCCATCCATATGCAGTTACTCGGCTGGAACATTCGCCAATTCTACACCAAGAAGTGACTAGAATAGAGGGCTTGCAGAGCTTATTTGAGTATTAGAGGCTTTTCCCAGCGGGGCAATCACGCCGGGTAACTGTGGTAGGGTATGGTCATGATCAACCCATTTCTCGTCCTGCGCCACCAGCTGATTAGCCGGCCGGTACTGCATTGGCTGAAGGCCCGGTTGCCGCGTGTGTCCGATACCGAGCGCGAAGCGCTTGAGGCCGGTACCGTTGGCTGGGACGCAGAGCTTTTTTCCGGAAAGCCCAATTGGTCGAAGCTGCTGGATCTGAGCCGTCCGACGTTGACGGCAGAGGAACAGGCCTTCCTCGATGGCCCGGTCGAAGAATTATGCCAGATGCTCGACGATTGGACGATCACCTTCCGTGACCGTAATCTGCCGCCCGAAGTTTGGGATTTCATCAAGAAGAACCGTTTTTTCGGCATGATCATCCCCCGTGACTACGGCGGGCTGGAATTTTCGGCGCTGGCCCATTCGTCGGTGGTCAAAAAAATATCGACCCGCTCGATTACTGCGGCCGTCACCGTGATGGTGCCGAATTCGCTCGGCCCGGCCGAATTACTGCTGCATTACGGGACGGAAGAACAAAAGAACCATTACCTACCGCGGCTCGCCCGTGGTGAGGAAGTCCCCTGCTTTGCCTTGACCGGCCCGGACGCCGGCTCCGATGCCGCCTCACTTGCCGACCGAGGCGTGGTGTGTTGGGGTGAATGGGAAGGCAAGCGCGTGTTGGGCATGCGGGTCACCTGGGAAAAGCGCTACATCACGCTGGGTCCGGTGGCGAGCGTGATGGGTCTCGCCTTCCGGCTGTATGACCCCGAACACTTGTTGGGCGATAAAGAAGACTTTGGCATTACCGTCGCTTTGGTGCCGACCAAGACCCCCGGCGTGGTGATCGGGCGGCGTCATTTCCCCGCTAATCAGGGGTTCCAAAACGGTCCCAACAGCGGCAAGGATGTGTTCATGCCGCTTGATTGGATCATCGGCGGTCAAGAACGCGCCGGCCAGGGTTGGCGCATGCTGATGGAAAGCCTGTCGGTGGGGCGTTCGATTTCTCTGCCGTCGCTCTCAACCGGCGCGGCCAAGCTGGCGGCCCGGGCGACTGGTGCCTATGCCCGCGTGCGCCACCAGTTCGGTCTGCCTATCGGCCGCTTCGAAGGTGTTGAGGAGGCCCTCGCCCCGATTGCCGCCAACGCATACCTGCTGGAGGCGGCGCGCACCAATACCGCCTGGGTGGTGGATCAGGGCGAAAAGCCGACGGTGCTATCGGCGATTCTCAAATATCACGCCACCACCATGATGCGCGAGACCATGAACCATGCCCTTGATGTCCACGGCGGCAAAGCGATCTGCAATGGCCCGTCGAATTATCTCGCCAATGGGTATTACGCGATCCCTGTTTCGATCACGGTCGAAGGGGCTAATATCCTGACCCGCAGCCTGATTATTTTCGGCCAGGGGGCGATTCGTTGCCATCCCTGGCTGCAAAAGGAAATGGCCGCCGCCGCCATGGATGATCGCCAGCAAGCCGTGGCCGCGTTCGATTTGGCCTTTTTCGGGCACCTCGGGTTTTTGGCGGCCAATATGCTCCGCGCGCCGTTCCACAACCTGACCGGTGCCGTGTTCGCGCGCGCGCCCAAAGACGCCGGGCCCGCCCATTGGTATCGCAAATTGTCGGCGGCGTCGGCATCGCTGGCGCTGGTTTCCGATTTTGCCCTGGCCATTCTGGGGGGTGAGTTGAAGCGGCGCGAAATTCTTTCTGGTCGCCTCGGTGATGTGTTGAGCCAGCTTTATCTCGCGAGTTGCGTCTTGAAGCGATTTCGCGATGATCGTGAACCGGAAGCCGCGCGCCCCTTAGTGGATTACTGTCTGACCCGCGCGCTGTATCAGATTCAGCAAAGTCTGGACGCCGTCTTGGCCAATTTCCCGTCACGGGTTATCGGTTTGATGCTGCGCCCATTGGTGTTCCCCTGGGGGCGTCATCGCCGTCCGCCATCCGACCAGTTGACGCAAGCCTGCGCGCGTTTATTGCTCAGCCCATCGGATACCCGTGATCGGTTGACCGACGGAATCTTCATCGGCACCGAGGCCGATCCCATTGGTCAGCTCGAGGCGGCATTCGCCGCCGTGATCGCCACCGATGACGCGGCCCGGCGCTTAAAAGAAGCGGGTCTCACCAGTATCGATGCCGCCCGTGAACAAGGGCTTATTACTGCTGATGAAGCTGCCCAATTGCAGCGCGCCCGGGAATTGACCCGCGCGGTGATCATGGTTGACGATTTTGCCCCTGAAGAACTTTCAGGTACGGCAAACGCTGCAGCGCGCGGGGTGGCCCAATGAAAGCAGGCAATATCGACCGGCGCGACGTATGGGTGATTGATGGCGCGCGCACGCCGTTTTTAAAGGCGCGCGGCAGGCCAGGGCCGTTCTCGGCGGTCGATCTGGTGGTTGCGGCAGGTCGGCCGCTGTTGATGCGCCAGCCGTTTGAGCCCGATGCCTTTGATGAGATCATTCTGGGTTGCGCTGCTCCCCGGCCCGAAGAATCAAATCCTGCCCGTTATGCCGGCCTCCGGCTTGGCTGCGGCCAACGGGTGCCTGCCTGGACCGTGCAACGCAATTGCGGTTCCGGAATGCAATCAGTGGATAGTGCGGCGCGCGCCATCGCTGATGGGCGCGCCGAATTAATCCTGGCGGGCGGTGCCGAGAGCATGTCGAACGCTCCGTTGCTGGTCAATCGGGCGATGACTGACTGGCTCGCCGATTGGGCGCAGGCCAAAAGCATGGGCGCCAGGCTTAAGGTGCTGGGCGGGCTGCGCCCCGGTCATTTTGCGCCGGTCATTAGTATCATGCTGGGCCTCACCGATTCTTACGTGAAACTTGGCATGGGGCAGACCGCAGAAATTTTGGCCGACCGTTTTAACCTGACCCGCGAGGCCATGGATGCTTTCGCGCTTGAAAGCCACAAGCGCCTGGCTCGGGCCCAAGGGGACGGCACCTTCCAACATGAAATCGAACCCATATTCGATGCCGCGGGCAAGGTCTATGACTTTGACGACGGCGTGCGTCCCGAAAATTCGATGGAACAATTGGCTAAGCTGCGCCCGGCGTTTGAGCCGCCCTATGGCAAAGTCACGGCGGGTAATTCATCCCAGATCACCGATGGCGGCGCCTGGTTGATCCTGGCCTCTGACGATGTCGTCAAACGCTATGGCCTCACCCCCATTGCGCGTGTCATCGATAGCCAATGGGCGGGGGTGGATCCGGCGCAAATGGGTCTCGGCCCGGCCCATGCCACGGCGCCACTCATGGCGCGCAACGGCCTTGCCCTGAGTGACATCGATTTGTTTGAAATCAATGAGGCCTTCGCCGCACAAGTGCTGGCCTGTTTGGCCGCACTTAAGGACGCCGATTATTGCCGCGACGGAATTGGTGTCGACGGCGCGGTGGGGGAGATCGATCCTGATCGTCTCAACATCGATGGCGGCGCGATCAGTTGCGGTCACCCAGTCGGGGTTTCGGGCACTCGTATTATTCTCCACCTGATTCACGCCTTGCGTAAACGCGGAGAGCATCGGGGCATCGCCTCGCTATGCATCGGCGGTGGTCAGGGTGGTGCGGTGTTGGTGGAAACGGCGTGAGGGCTCGACGGCAATGAGGGGCACACACTGGCAATCAGAACGTCGCGCCGACGGCGTGCATGTGTTGACCATCGACGTTGCTGATGCGCGCGTGAATGTCCTTTCGGCGCCGGTGTTGACTGAGCTCGACACGATTCTTGATGCGTTTGAGCGCGATGTGCCCAAGGGGTTGATTATCTGTTCGGGAAAACCGACGGGATTTATCGCCGGGGCCGATATCAGTGAATTTACGCAATTTACCTCGGCCGATGCAGCGCGTGCGGCGATTGCTCGCGGCCAGGGGGTGATGAATCGCATTGCCAAGCTACGCTTTCCAACAGTGGCCCGCATTCACGGTTTCTGTATGGGGGGCGGTCTTGAGCTGGCGCTTGCCTGCCGTGCCCGGGTGGCCCGCTCTGATGCGCGCCTCGGTCTACCCGAAGTACAACTTGGCATTCATCCGGGCTTTGGCGGCGCTGCCCGCCTGACCCGCATTATTCCCGCCCATGACGCCATGGGGTTGATGCTCCAGGGCCGGTTGGTCGATGCTCGTACTGCCAAGCGCATGGGATTCGTCGATTGGGTCGGTGAAGAACGTCACCTTGACGCCGCGGTTGAGGCCGCGCTCGCACGCCCGCCCAAGCGGGTCCATGCAGCCTGGAAGCTGGCGGTTTTGAACATGTTGCCGGCGCGTTGGTTATTGGCCCGGGTGATGCGTAAGCAGGTTGCTGCGAAGGCGTCGCGCAAACATTATCCAGCCCCTTATGCCTTGATCGATCTGTGGGCGCGCGCCGGGGGCAGTGAACAAGCGATGCTGGCGGGGGAGGTGTCCTCCATCGCGCAATTGATACAGACCGATACGGCGCGCAATCTGGTGCGGGTGTTCTTCCTGCGCGAGCGGCTAAAGGGGTTGGCCAAGAGTGCGGGAAAACCGTTCCGCCATGTCCATGTGATTGGTGCCGGTGTGATGGGGGGCGATATTGCCGCTTGGTGCGCGCTTCAGGGTCTCACTGTCACATTACAGGACCGCGAGGCAAAATTTATTGCCCCCGCCATCAAACGTGCGGCTGCGCTTTTTAAACGCCGCTTGCGTGATCCCGCTAAAGTGCGTGATGCCATGGACCGGTTGATTCCCGATGTGCATGGTGATGGCATTGCCCGTGCAGATGTGGTGATCGAAGCGATTATTGAAGATACGCGAGCCAAGCAGGATCTTTTTCGCATGGTCGAAGCCAAGGCTCGGCCCGATGCGTTGCTCGCCTCCAATACGTCGTCGATTCCGCTCGAAGATATTGCCGCCGTGCTTGATGCCCCTGAACGATTGATCGGTATCCATTTCTTCAATCCGGTGGCCCAATTGCCGCTGATTGAAATTGTCGCGGGCGCGGCCAGCAATGTCGATTCAGTCACGCGTGGCCAAGGATTTGCCGGGCGTATTGATCGCTTGCCGGTCACGGTCAAAAGTGCGCCGGGCTTCCTCGTGAACCGCGCGCTTATGCCTTACCTGATTGAAGCGGTGCGTCTAATGGAAGAAGGCGTGGCGCCGGTGGCTCTTGATCGGGCCGCGACCGATTTCGGCATGCCCATGGGGCCGATTGAACTAGCCGATACGGTCGGCCTCGACATTTGTCTTCATGTGGCAGAGACGCTGGGCGCGCGCATCGGTGCCGAGGTCCCGGCGCAACTCAAGGAGATGGTGGCCGCGGGTAAGCTTGGCCGTAAAACCGGGGAGGGATTCTATACCTGGCGCGATGGCCGCGCCGTCAAGCCTAAGGCCCCAGACTTAGAGGAGCCAAGCACGATTCCCGATGATCTCACCGACCGGTTGATACTGCCGATTCTCAATACCTGTGCCGCCTGCCTGGGTGAGGGGATGGTGGCTGATGCCGACCTTGCCGATGCGGCGATGATCTTCGGCACCGGCTTTGCGCCGTTCCGTGGGGGGCCACTTCATTACGCACAAGCCCGTGGGATAAGCGACGTACGGGCCCGTCTCAGTGCGCTTGAAGCTCTTCATGGTGCCCGCTACCGGCCGAGTGACGGCTGGGACAAGCTGGCGGCTCCGGCGCCCTTGCCGT
>JBLHLO010000035.1:0-11552 GCA_047621105.1 Alphaproteobacteria bacterium | reverse complement strand
CGGGCCCAGCCGGTCAAGACGGGCTGCCAATGCCGCCTCGTCAAGGCCATGGGCGCCGATACGCGCGGTGAGGCAAGTTTCTATTTCCTGTGAATACGACATGCAGCCTAGAATCCCGATGGTTCTTCCCAGCTTACCACTAGGGCATCGCGGGGCCAACGGCGGGAGAAATTTGTTAGGGCTGCGCGGTAATGCCCCTCGGTTTGCCGACCATGACCACGGTCAACGCTTCAGATTTCAGCAGCCGGCGGGCCACACGCTCGATATCACTGATCGTGACAACGTTGATCAAACCGTTACGGCGCTTGAGATAGTCGATACCGAGATTATCAAACTGAATTCCCACCAGCAACCCGGCGATCCGCCCCGTGGAATTGAGTCGCGTGAAATAAGACCCGGTGAGGTAACTCTTGGCATCCTCTAATTCCTTCAATGACACCGGCGTCGTTGCCATGCGCGTCCATTCGGCCCGGATCAATTCAAGGGATTTCGCCACCCGGGTATTTTGGGTAGCGACCTCGCCAATGATCAACCCGGCCTTGTTATAGCTCTCGAGCCGGGTATAGACCGAATAGGCGAGCCCCCGCTTTTCGCGTATTTCATCCCCCAGCCGCGAGGTCAGCCCACCGCCACCCAAGATATAATTCATCACCGACGCCACATAGTAATCGGGATCATCCCGACGGATACCCGCTTGGCCAAATATCACCACGGTTTGAGGAATATTGCGCTCGACCACGATGACCTTACCCGCCCCGACGACCTTGGCGGGCGGCACGGTATAGGCGGCGGCCTTCGCCGGTAGGGCGCCAAAGGCACGATCAAGGAGTGGCGCCAATTGGGCAGGTGCAATATCGCCAACGACACCAATAATCAGGTTATCGCGGCCAAGCCGGGTCTTCACGAATTGCCGCAGATCATCCACAGTGATGGCCGGAATGGTCGTTTTCGTGCCATCCGTATCACGGCCATAAGGGTGATCGGCGAAGGTCGCCTGGTTCCAAGCTCGGCCGGCGATATTGCGCGGCCTTTCGGCGCGCCGCTTGACCTGAGCCAACATCTGACCCTTCACCCGGGCCACCGGTTCGCTGTCAAAGCGCGGAGCGGTTAGGGCCAGACGCAACAACTCGATGGCTTCATTCCGATTTTCAGTGAGCGCTTTGAGGCTACCCCCAAAAGATTCAAGCACGGCATTGAATCGAAGCGAGATGGAATTATCTTCGAGGCGTCTTTGGAACTGAGCCGAATCATAGGCCCCCGCCCCTTCGTCCAAAACCCCCGAAACAAGTTCAGCAAGCCCGGTCTTGCCTGCGGGATCAAGCACCGAACCGCCACGAAAGAGAAATTGCATGGACATGAGCGGCACGGTCGCATCCTCAATCAACCAGGCGGTGATCCCGCCCGGGGTCTTGACCACCTGGATGTCGATAGCCCGTGCCGGTGATGCCATCAGCAATACAAGGACCAAGGCAGCGGCAAAGAACCGCGCCAGGTAAACATGGGGCCGAGCAAAAGCATTCAATTTGGACATCAGTTGGCCCCCTCTTGAGTGCGGCGCGCCTGCGCCCGCCTACGGCTTGGTTTATCGGACCGAGCCTTTGAATTTTCAGGCAGCAGCAATCCCGTCACTGAGCGTTCCGGGCGCAACGTGTGGCGCGCCGCAGAAAGCACCTGTTCGCGGGTCACCGCCTTGATACGCTCGGGCCAATTTTCGACATCGGCAATCGACATACCCGCCGTGATTGCGGTGCCAATAGTCACCGCGCCACGCCGCAAGCTGTCCCGGGCAAAGACCGCCCCTGCCATCAGCCGCCGCTTGGCAGTGGCAAGCTCTTCTTCACTTACGCCATCTGTGATTAAGCGCTTGATCTCGCTATCGAGCCCCGCTTCCGCGACCCCAACATCGACATTGGACCGTGGACGCAATCCAAAGCCGAAAGCGGCAGGACCAAACACGTCGCCGTCATAATTGGTGCTCACCCCAAGAGCTAATTTCTTCTCGATCACCAGCTTGCGATAAAGCCTGGAAGTTGTCCCTCCACCCAAGATGTCGGAAAGAATTTCCAGGGCATAGCCATGCTTGGTCTGACCACTTGTATGCGAAGGTGCCAGATATTCTCGTGAAAAGCTCGGCTCACGCACCTGCGGCGAGTGCATGACGACTCGACGCGCGGCCCGTTGGGGCGGTTCTTGCAGACGCACACGCGGCTTGATCGCCGGATTAGACGGAATGACACCGTAATATTTTTCGGCCAACAGGCGGACCTCATCGAGGGTAACATCGCCGGCAATAATCAAAATGGCGTTATTAGGTGCGTAATGAATTTTAAAAAAATCGAGCGCATCCTGAACCGTCAGCGTTTTAAGTTCATGCTGCCAACCGATGACCGGCACGCGGTAGGGGTGATGCATGTAAAGGGCTGCTTCCATGTGCTCATCGAGTTGGGCAGCAGGACGGTTGTCCACCCGTGAACGGCGTTCTTCGATCACCACCTGTAATTCGGGCACCGCTTCTTCCGGGGCAATGACCAGATTGGCCATACGATCGGCTTCAAGGCGCATGACCAGTTCAAGCTGGTCCTTGGAAAGAGTCTGGTAATAGGCCGTTGTATCATTAGAAGTAAAAGCGTTGTCACGCCCACCATTGCGGGCAACGATTTTGGAAAATTCGCCCGGCGCGATGGTTTTTGTGCCTTTAAACAAGAGGTGCTCAAGATAATGGGCAAGACCCGACTTGCCAGCAGGATCATCCGACGCCCCAACCCGGTAGAACAGTAACTGGCGGATCACCGGCAACCGATGATTTTCCACCACCACCACCTGCAGTCCATTGCTCAAGGTGAAGGTCTTGGGATTGAACACGGCAGCCCGCGACGCGGGAGATGGCAAAGCCCAGAGAGCGACAATAAAGGCAAGAACTATGGGCCGCGCTAAATGACCAGCAGAGCCACGAACCAAACGAACCACCCTAACTGTCAATCGAGTCATGGAAAACGCTCTCCTGATTTATGGGCCTGGATTGAGGCCTAGATTGGGGCCTACGGGGGACAACCGCAGCCTTGGCGCCCGCAGAGCTACACCCATACTGTGGCAAATTCACGGCAAGGAGGACAAGCAGGAATAGGCCGCCCCTAGAGGCAACGGCCTTGGATCAATTGCCGAATAGATTTTCAAGCATAGTGTTCGACTTCTTGCGCTTGATTTCCGGTGTCACCCCGTCATCGCTTGGGCGGCCGAGGGCAGCATTGCCCTGGATACGGCGGCGTTCGCCCAGTGGATCGAGCACCTTACCGGGCAGTTTCTTATCTTTCCAGAAGAGCAGGCCGTCGACGAAACTCTTCCCTTCTGTCTCGATTGCCGCAGTTTCACGCTCAACCACATGGCGAATATTGGGATCAATCCCGTCGGCGCCAAGCTTATGCAAAAGCGCGGCCTCTGCCTTGGTCACGCCCTTGATTTCAGAGCGTTTGACTTTCTTGGCCGAAGCATCGCCCCCGGAATCAAGAACGATTTGCTTGGTACGGTCACGCAGAAGGGTTGCCTGCGGCCGCTTGGCGCCAGGCCGGGGGGCCTTGAGCCCCAAATCTTTGGGCATAGACAGGGGTGGACGCACCATCACCTGGAATTCATCCGGGGACTCTGTGTCGATACCAATCGTTTCGCGCACCGTCGAACAGGCGCCAAGACCCAAGGCCATTACGCTAATAAAGGTGGCAATAACGGCCACCCGATGCAGCTGTTGCCTTTGTTCATAATTTTTCATGACGACCTCATTCAAATGCCCCGGCACCGCTGACCGATCATATCATAAATGTAATCATTCCGGCCGGACGATAAAAGCATCGACGATGATCACCGCGACCCCGCAAACGATCGCCATATCAGCAAGATTAAAGGCCGGCCAATGCCAGCCGAAAGCATAAAAATCGAGAAAATCAGCTACTTTGCCGTAAACCAGACGGTCGATGAGGTTACCGAAAGCCCCCCCGATGATGGCCCCTAGCGCCACCGCCGGCCATGCCCGATCGGTCCGCGTCAGCCAGGCCAGGAGGAAACTCGTGACCCCGAATGTCACCACCACCAGCACCCAGCGCATGACTTCGCCGCCCGTCCCGAGCAGCCCAAAGGTCACACCCTGGTTCCAGACCATGACAATATTGAAAAAATCGGTCACCGCGATCACCTGTGGCGGGGCCATCACCTGAGTGACGATCCACCACTTGGTCAGCTGGTCCGCCACCAGCACCAATCCAGCCAGCACCAACGCCCAACGCTGTACAGGGACCGTGAACCATAACCCCAAACCCACGGCTATCCGTCCAATGCCGAGATTACCCCGGCGCAACGATGGCATAGATCGTCGGGCTCACCCTTGCCAACTTCATCCAACACCCGCCAGCACCGCCCACATTTCTCCCCTTTGGCACGCCCAGGCACGACGGCGGCATCGGCGATGTCTTCAAGGCGGAAAGCGTCATCGGGCGGCGTTTTGATCGACAGCGTCGCACCCGAGGTAATGAACAGGTCCGCTGCCTCTATCCCGCCCTTTTCAACCTGGTCGAAAGCCGCCAAGGCAGCAGGGCTCAAATAGACCGTGGGATGGGCCTGCAAAGACGAACCAATGCGTTTTTCAGCACGTTCGATTTCAAGTGCTCCCGTCACCACCCGACGCACATCACGCAGGATTTGCCAGCGCGCGGCCAATGTGTCGTCGCGCCATTCGGCCGGTACATCAGGGAAACCACGCAAATGAACACTGTCATCATCTGATGGGAATCGTACCAGCCATGCCTCCTCCGCAGTGAAGCAGATAGCGGGGGCGAGCCATGCCGTCAGACACATGAAGATATGATCCATGACCGTCCGTGCGGCACGCCGGCGCGCACTGGTCGGGGCATCGCAATAAAGCACGTCCTTGCGGATATCGAAATAAAAGGCCGAGAGGTCCACAGCGCAGAAATTGTGTAGGGCCGAATAGAAGCGGTGGAAGTCATAATCGTTGGCCGCTGACTGCAACAGTCGATCAAGATCGACAAGACGGCCCAATACCCAGCGTTCAAGCTCCGGCATCTCTTCGTAAGAAATCCGCTCCGCTTCATCAAAACCGTCAAGCGCGCCAATCAGATACCGCAGCGTGTTGCGCAAGCGCCGATAAGTATCCACCTGATACCGGATGATCTCCGGCCCAACACGCAGGTCTTCGGTGTAATCGGACGACACCACCCACAGGCGCAGAATATCGGCCCCGTATTGGTCGCAGATCTCTTGTGGCGCGGTGGTATTACCGAGCGATTTAGACATCTTACGCCCCTGCTCATCATTGATGAAGCCGTGGGTGAGGACGGTCTTAAAGGGCGCGTGGTTACGGGTGCCGCAAGATTCAAGGAGCGAGGATTGAAACCAACCCCGGTGCTGGTCCGACCCTTCAAGATAAAGATCGGCGGGCGAAGAAAGATCGTCCCGCGCCTCTAACACGAAGGCATGGGTGGAGCCGGAATCGAACCAGACATCGAGAATATCGGTCACTTGTTCATAATCGGCTGGATCAAATTCAGGCGCCAGGAATCGCGCCGGATCGGCGGCAAACCAAGCATCCGCGCCCTCGGCCTGAACCGCCTCGACGATACGCGCCATGACCTTAGCATCGCGCAACACCGACCCGTCCCGCTTGGACACGAAAACGGTGATCGGCACGCCCCAGGCACGCTGGCGTGACACACACCAATCGGGCCGGTCCTGGACCATGGCACGGATCCGGTTACGGCCCTGGGTCGGCACCCAGCGGGTGGCATCGATGGCCGCAAGCGCCTTGTTGCGCAGATCGTTTGTACTCATCGAAATAAACCATTGCGGCGTCGTCCGGAAGATCAAGGGCGCCTTTGACCGCCACGAATGGGGATAAGAATGGACCAGCTTGCCCCGCGCCAACAGGTTGCCCTGCCCCTTGATGGCATCGGCCACCGGCCCATCCGCCTTGAATACATGCTGGCCCGCAAACAGCGCCACGCGGTCGTAATAGCGGCCGTCGGGGCCCACCGTTTCCGGCGTTTCAATACCGAATTTCTGGCCGATCTCAAAGTCGTCGGCACCGTGACCGGGCGCGATATGAACGAAGCCGGTGCCCTGTTCCGTGGTGACATGATGGCCTTCAACGAGGGGGACATCAAAATCGTAATGGCCATTTGAGCCTTCAGCACCGCGTAATGGATGCGCCAGCACAGTGCCTTCCAGTTCAGCACCCTTAAAACGCACCTTAACATCGTAGTTCGCGATTCCTGTTTCCTTCGCCATATCTTCAAGCAAGGACTCAGCGCAAACCAATCGTTCACCAAGATTTAGTGTTCCGCCATTAGGCCCTACGCCAACAACTGGCCCATCACTAAGCGCAGCGGTTACTTCCACTAAGACATAATCGATGTCATCGCCATAGGCGACGGCCCGGTTGCCCGGCAGCGTCCACGGCGTCGTCGTCCAGATCACCACGGCAGCGCCCTGAATATCCTTGTTGGGCGAACGCACCACCGCGAAACGCACCCAAACGGTGGTCGAAGTGTGGTCTTCGTATTCGACCTCGGCCTCGGCCAGGGCGGTCTTTTCAACCACCGACCACATCACCGGCTTAACCCCCTTATAAAGGGAGCCGTTCATCACAAACTTGCCGAGCTCAGCTACAATCGCGGCCTCGGCCTCAGGGGCCATGGTGGTATAGGGATTATCCCAATCGGCCAGCACGCCGAGACGCTTGAATTCTTCTTTCTGCACGTCGATCCAATGAGCCGCGAATTCACGGCATTCAGCGCGGAAATCGAGCGCCGGCACCTGATCCTTATCCTTACCCGCGGCACGGTATCGTTCCTCGATCTTCCATTCGATCGGCAAGCCATGGCAATCCCAACCCGGCACATAATTTGTGCCATAGCCCTGCATCTGGCGGGTACGGTTGATGACATCTTTGAGAATTTTGTTGAGGGCGTGGCCAATGTGGATGTTGCCATTCGCATACGGCGGGCCGTCGTGAAGGATGAAGGATTCGCGGCCCTTCGATGCTTCACGTAAGCGCTGCCACAGGCCGATCTTTTCCCATCGCGCCAACCATTCAGGCTCACGCGCCGGCAGGCCCGCCTTCATAGGAAAGTCGGCCTTCGGCAGGAAAACGGTGGATTTGTAATCGCCACTCATGACAAGGGTTCGGGGCTCCGGTTTAGGAAGGCCGCATGGAAAGCTAAAGCGGCCTCACAGTCAACCTTGGACCGGCCCAGCTTGGACTGATCTGGCCAAAATCTCCCGGGTCTGGGCCACATCCCTCTCTATCTGCTGGATGAGCCCGGCCGTATCGGCAAAACTCTGCTCGCCCCGGAGAAAAGCCTGGAAAACAACCCGCAGCGTCCGGCCATAAAGATCACCCGAGAAATCCAGCAAAAAGACCTCCAGCCGGAGATCCTTGCCCTCAAATTGGGGCCGCAACCCGAACGAGGCGGCGCCGTCCCACCAGCTTATCGCCTCGCCATCCGGGCCGTCCGGCACGCCCACCCGCACTGCATAGACCCCCTTGGCCGGGTGCAGATAGTCATCCATATCGATATTCGCGGTGGGAAAGCCCAATTCTCGGCCACGCGCATCACCATGAATGACCGGACCGTCCAGTTCCCACGGTCGCCCCAGGAGACGCTGGGCCGTCGCCATATCCCCCGCTCCCAAGGCCGTCCGGATGGTATTGGACGAAATCACCTGGCCATCCGTGTCCTGTACCTGGGGCGCCGGGGTAATCCCGAAACCCGCATCGGCACCTTTGGCCCGCAACAAGGCAATATCGCCCGCACGGCGGTGGCCAAAGCGGAAATCGTCACCCACCACGACATGCGTCGCGCCAAGCCGGGCAAGGAGGATGTCATTCATGAAGTCTTCTGCCGGGATGGCAGCGAAGGCATGATCAAAGGGGCAGACAATCAATTGATCGACACCCAGATCGGCGAGCATCCGCGCCTTGGCCTCAAGTGAAGCGAGGCGAAACGGTGCGGCATCGGGCGCAAACAGACGCCGGGGGTGGGGCTCAAAAGTCATAACCGCCAAGGGGGCCCCCAGGCGTTTAGCAATCGCGCCAGTTTCCTTGATCACACCCTGATGACCGAGATGGACCCCGTCGAAATTACCGATCGCCAGCACTGCACCGCGCGCATCAGCAGGCAGGTCTTCACTCAGATGGAAAATACGCATGGGAACCTGAGTCTCAGGAGACCTCCATGGCCATCGTGCCGCCATCAAGGAACAGATTTTCACCCCAGACAAAATCTGAATCATCCGATACCAGGAATAGGACCGCTTTCGCCATATCCTGGGGCACACCGGTGCGTTCCGCCAGGTTGGCCACGGGACGGGTGGGATCAAATTCCGCCTTTCCCACCGGCGAACCGATCTTATTGGGCGAAATGGAATTGACCCGGATTTTATGGGGTGCCAATTGCACCGCCATGGAACGGGTCAGATTGATCACCCCGCCCTTGGCCGTGGTATAGGCAATGGCCCGGCTGCGCCCGCGCCAACCCGATGTCGACGCCACGTTGAGGATATTCCCTCCGCCGCCCTGTGCCACCATCTGCTTGGCCACGTATTTGCCCATCAGGAACGGCACGGTCAGGGTCACGGCGAGGACCTTGTCCCAATCTTCCTTGGAAATATCGAGAATATGCTGGTTATCGGAAATGGCGACGTTATTCAGCAAAATATCGACACTGCCAAAAGCAGCCACCACATCCTTGACCAATTTTTGCACCTGGGCTTCATCAGAAACGTCGGCAACGAAGGCCTTGGCCGTATTCCCTGCCGCGCAGATATCCGCCGCGACCTTTTCCGCACGATCTTTTTCCAGATCAACCACTGCGACCTTGGCCCCTTCGCCGGCCAGCGTATGAGCCACCGCCTCACCGATATTGCGGCCTGCGCCGGTGATGATGGCGACCTTATCCTTGAGTTTCATTGCCTTTTTCTCCCCTTGGTCTTTTCAAGCGGCGCCATTCAACCTTAGCCGGGGGGCTGGGTCAATCGCGCCGCCAATATGAAGCCAACACCCCTGTTCCTGAACCCGCGATGAGGCTATTCTGGCCTGCTCGTAATGCTTAAGAGGCTCAAAATAAAGGAGAGATGGCAAGAATGACCCGTATGCCGAAAATACCCAAGATCAGGGAATCCGTTGAGTTGACCCTCGGCGACGGCTCGGTGATGAATAGGGTACGTCTTTATCGATGCCACGTCGCGCATCCAGGACCTTCTTAATTCGGACCTTCGCTTTTTCGCCTTCGTCGATGACCAGGAACAAATTCATCTTATTAACAAGGAATGGGTCAAACTTTCGCGACCCTTCGACGGCTAGCCGCCAACGACAATAAATGCGCAATACAGGGAGACGCCTTCATGGCCAATAAGCTCAAACTTTCGATCGGCATTGAACGATACGATCGCCACTTCCCATTCTTCGACCATACGGTCAAGGTGCCCGATAATATTGAGCTCGATGTCATGCAGGTCGGCCAGAGCGTCACCCTTCGCGACGGCACTGAACGCCACGGACGCATGCTCGAAGGTGATTTCGACGTTGCCGAATTTTCCATGTCCACCTTCCTGATGGCCAAGGGCCGCGGCATGCCGATCGTCGGCATCCCCATCTTTCCCCGCCGCCTATTCAGCCAAAGCCAGATGTGGGTGCATCCCGATTCGAATCTGTGGCACCCCAGGGATCTGATCGGCAAAAAAGTG
The DNA here is from genome assembly GCA_047621105.1 of Alphaproteobacteria bacterium. GTDB lineage: Bacteria > Pseudomonadota > Alphaproteobacteria > SMXQ01 > SMXQ01 > WHSO01. Next base: position 1,802 of record JBLHLO010000035.1, on the reverse strand, counting down.
GCGCTCAGTTCGTTCCAGACGACCCTATCGTTGTTGGCCAAAGGCGATATGAAATTCTATTACGATGTTCCTTGGGAAGAAATTCACTGGTTCCTGACCACCGCGGAAAAGGTCAAGTTCAAGACCAAGGAAGGCGTCAAGCTTGACTTCATGGGCAACCGACAGGACCTCGGCAAGGCACTCGAAACCGGTGAAATCGATGCCTTCTTCCTGCCCCACCCGCCTCATTCGGTCGTCTCAGGCGAAACCGCGGCGCGGAGGTTGTTCGCCGACTGCAAGGATGAAGAACTGACCTATTACGAAAAGGTCGGCGACTACCCGATCATGCATGTGGTCGCCATCCGCCAGGAAGTCATCGATAAGAACCCCTGGGTCGCCAAAGCCGTCTTCGACATGTTCAACGATGCCAAGACGATGGCGGAAAGCTATTATGAAGACCCCAACTGGTCACGGCTTGCCTGGGGGCGGCATTATTTTGAAGAAGAGCGCCGGTTGTTTGTCCGCGATCCCTGGGAAAACGGCTTTGCCCGCAACCGGGCCAACCTGGAACGGTTCATCAAATATTCCCACGATCAGGGATTGCTCGACGCGGTTTATGAGCCTGAAACCCTGTTCGCCCCGGAAACCTTGGATACTTAAACGCTGGATACTTAAGCGGCCCCCGCCGCGTCAGCGGCCCACCGCATAAGACTGCATGAAGCGCGAAGTGGCGCCGGCGCGCAGCATGTCGCCGTCTTTGGCCACCATCATCATCCGACCCATGGACCAGCGCGGGCTTTCTTCGACCCGGTGACCCCGGCGCTTGAGCTCGGCGACCGTCGCCTCGGGCATGCCGCCCTCAAGCCCAAGATGGCCTGGCACCGCATCGCGCGGCCAGAAGGAATTGGGGAAATGCAGCGTTTCAAACAACGGTAGGTCAATCGCCTCCTGCAAGTTCAGCCCGTAATGAACATGGCGCAGGAAGCAGAATAAAGGCCATTGGTCCTGCATATCACCGCCGGGGGTGCCGAAGGCCATATAGGGTACGCCGTTGCGGAGTGCAAAGGAGGGCGACAGCGTGGTGCGCGGGCGTTTGCCTGGCGCCAGACCCGATGGATGCGCCGCATCAAGCCAGAACATCTGCGCCCGCGTGCCAAGCGGAAAGCCAAGGCCGGGCACGGCAGGCGATGATTGCAGCCAAGCCCCGGACGGCGTCGCCGATACGATATTACCGAAACGATCAACCGCGTCGATATGCACGGTGTCCGAACGCACGCCTTCGTTCAACACGCGCCCCGGTTCACCAGCCCCCCCGAGAGCACTCCCCAGCGCACCGCCATCACCGTCACCGGCGAGCATACGCGCCGCACCAAAGCCCGGCACGTCGCCCGGGCGCAATTCAAGAGAGGCATCCGCGCCCACCAGCTTGCGCCGTACGTTGTTATAATCATCGGACAACAACACATCCATCGGCACCCGAACAAAGTCGGGATCGCCATAAAATTTTTCACGGTCGGCGAAGGCGAGCTTGGCGCATTCAATGACCGTATGGATGAAATCGGGACCGAGCGGGTCCATGCCAGCAAGATTAAAGCCTTTGAGCAGGGCCAATTGTTGTAGCGCCACCGGCGCCTGGCTCCACGGCCCGCATTTAGCTAGCGTATAGCCGTGATAGTCATAAGTCAGCGGCGCTTCATACGGTGCCCGCCAGGCGGCCATATCGGCACCGGTCAACAACCCGCCGTGGCGTTCACCCGAACTATCGAGCATTTTTTCATTACGGCAGAAATTATCAATGGCTTCGGCCACGAAGCCTTCGCGCC
>JBLHLO010000034.1:0-12035 GCA_047621105.1 Alphaproteobacteria bacterium | reverse complement strand
ACTCATGATCTCCGCCGTGTTCCGGCGCGGGGGCGATGTCTCCTTCGTCGTCGAGGAATTGAAAGCGGTGTTCGACCCGCGTGGCGGGCAATGGATGGACGGGCGTTACGTGCCTTCACTGCTGGCCGCTATCGGCAATGTCATCGAACATCATTTGGTCGACATCGGCTTCATGCCAGGGCGCGAAGACATCGCCGCCAAGGCGCGCGAGATCGCCCAACAAAAGGCCGCAGCGGCCGGCGGCGGCCGCGGCGGTATGGGTTCGGGGCCGGCGCTCGGCCAATGCCCCAAATGCGGTGAGGCCGGCATGATCCGTCAGGAAGGCTGTGATTTCTGCCTGTCGTGCGGCCATTCGAAATGCGGGTGACCTGCGTTAATGCCCACCCCTGACCAACCGCGCGAGGTCGTGCAGCGCACCTTCCTTGAGCCCCATCTCATCGAGATGGCGGACCGTATTCTCCAGATAATCGAAGTTCGCCCCGCCGCGCCCGCTGCCCTGACGGACCAGCCGCACCGATTCCTGTGGATCGAGGCGGCCCGCATATTGCAGATGCGCCCGATCGACCACATAGGTTTCCACCACCACCCGTTCGCCCCCGGCCAATAGGACCGTCATAGGTTTGCGGACATAAACTTCGGTGACTCGCTCGCGCCGATCCAAATAATCGATCACTTGCGCGGCCTCATCCGCCGCCACCCGGAAAGCAATGCCCCGGCAGGCGCCGCCGCGGTCGAGCCCGAGCACCAGGCCCGGACACGCGGGCGTGCCGCGCCAGACATGGGAATAGACGCAGAGTGCGCGGTGATAGCCGCGCAGCAGTGCCGGCCTGCGCGCCAGGAATGGAAAACCCGGGTCCCACATCAATGAGCCGTAACCGAAGACCCAGAGATCGCCCATCATCCTTCTTGCCCCATCTTCATACTGCCCCTGACCTTGCCCCGATCCTGACATGATCTTGGACCATGCTGTTGAGCTTCCCCCCGGTGGGTGCTTTATTGCCCCCGTTAATACCGTTAGAGTGTCTGCCTGTCATCTTCATGCAACGTTGGTGTTTGACCCCTTGGCAAGCCGTTTGTCCCCCCGCCTCGTCTATTGGATTTTTGCCCTCTTTCTGGCGTCCGTCGCCGGGTTGACCGGGCTGTGGTTTATCGGCGCCGCCCAAGTGCGCGAACAGATCGCCGCAACCGGGCGCACCATTGCAGGGGATGGCGGCATTTTCACCGTTGAAACCCTCGACATTGTCGGCTTCCCCTTTAGCTTCGAGGCGCAGCTTAAGGGCATCACCGTCTCCGGCAAGGCGGCGCGCGGCCCCTGGGAATGGCGCGCCGAAAAAGCAATCGTGGATATGGCCCCCTGGCGTGGGCGCGACGCGCGCTTCGACCTCACCGGTAAGCACAAGCTGCGCTTCCATGCCGGGCGCGTCCCCATGGATGTGGAGCTGACCACGACAACCGCACCGGGCGAGGTGCAAATTGCGGGGGCGGATGCGCCGCTTTTGATCAAAATCAGCCCGGCGATGATCAAAGCACGCGAGGTCACCACCGGTTCACGCTTTGCCACGGACAAGGCATCGCTCCAACTGTTCCTCTACCCCAAGGGCAAAGCCGGCAATACCGATCCCGCGGCGGGCCTGATCATGGAATTGAACGGCGTCGATCTCCCCGAAAAGCTGGGCAAGTACCTGGCGCCCAAGCTGACACGGCTGACCACCGAAATTCAGGTTCTTTCTTCCCTCCCGCTACCGGTCGCGCGGCGCAGCCTCACCCGTTGGCGCGAAGAAGGGGGCAGCCTCGAGGTCAAAAACCTCGCCCTTGAATGGGGCCCCGTCAAAATCGACGGTTCGGGCACACTCACACTCGATAAAGGGTTGCAGCCCGAAGCCTCGTTCGCCGCACGCATCACCGGCTTCGAGGAAACCGCCGACGCCCTGGTCGCGGCGGGACTGATCCGCGCCCAGGAAGCCCAAGGGGTGAAACTGCTGTTATCCCTGATGGCCCAGCGCACCAGCCCAGGCAAGGGCGCAGAAATCCGAGTGCCAATCACCATCCAGGAGCGCGCCATCTTCGTCGGCCCCGCACGGCTCACACGGATGCCGCAAATCCGCTGGTAACGGATAGGCCAGCAACTAATGGGTAAGCGTCAGGGCAGCTAAACGTCAGGCCTGGCCGGCGTCGACGATAGAGCGACGGATCGCACGGGTACGGGTGAACCAATCTTCCAGCGCCTGTCCATCGTCATAGCGGATCGCGCGCTGAAGGGCGGTCAGATCTTCGTCAAAACGACCCAGCATTTCCAGCACCGCAGCCTTGTTCGCCAGAAAAATATCGCGCCACATAACCGGGTCCGATGCCGCGATACGGGTAAAATCACGGAAACCACCGGCAGCAAATTTGATCACTTCCTGCTGCAACGTATTCTCAAGCTCGGTCGCCGTCCCAACGATCGTATAGGCGATCAAATGCGGCAGATGCGAGGTAATCGCCAGCACCTTGTCGTGATGGCTTGCTTCCATGACATCAACCTGGCTACCGATGGCGCGCCACAGTGCCGCCACGCGTTCGATGGCAGCAGCGTCGGTGCCCGGCGCCGGCGTCAGAATGCACCACCGGTCATCGAACAGTTCCGCAAAGCCGGCCTCAGGGCCGGATTCTTCGGTTCCCGCCACCGGATGGGCCGGCACAAGATGGACGCCCTCTGGAAGATGTGGACCGACAACATCAATCACCGCCTGTTTGACGGAACCGACATCGGTGACGATGGCCCCGGGCGCAAGCACCGGCCCGATAGCTGCGGCAAGGACACCATTGGCGCCGACCGGCGCGGCCAAGACAATAAGATCTGCCCCGATAACGGCGGTTGCCGGATCGGCTTCGGCCCGGTCAATAAAGCCCAATTCCAGCGCCTTGGTGCGGGTCGCCTCGCTTCTCGCCGTACCGATGATTTCTGCTGCGAGGTTACCGCGCTTGAGCGCGCGCGCCAGTGACGAACCGATCAAGCCGAGCCCGATTAAAGCAACGCGCTGGAACGCCGGGGCCTCTGATTTAGCCGCATCGGTCATGCGCCGCTCCCTTTCGCCATAAATTCACCAAGAGCTTTGGCCACCGCGTCACATTCGGCGGTAAGCCCGATGGTGATTCGCAATGAATCGGGCAGGCCGTAACCATCCATCCGCCGGGCGATAATGCCGCGCCCGCGCAAGAAGCTGTCCGCCGCCGCCATCATATCAAGCCCACCCGGAAAGCGGGCCAGCACAAAATTGCCTTGGGACGGCGGCACGGTGATGCCGGCCCGGGTCAGCGATTCGATCAACCGTGCCCGCTCAGCCGTATTATGACGCACCGCTTTTTCCTGATGCTCACGGTCATTAAGCGCGGCGATCCCTGCCGCCTGGCCTGGGCCCGACACATTGAATGGCATCCGCAAGCGGTTGAGCACGTCAATGATCGGCGCCGGCCCATAAGCCCAGCCGATACGCAAACTGCCGAGCCCAAAGAGCTTGGAAAAAGTGCGGGTCATGACAACATTATCGTTTTCATCCACCAGTGCCGCACCCGCCTCGTAATCATCGGCCGTCACAAATTCCGCATAGGCCGCGTCAATCACTAAGATCGTATCGCCGGGTAACCCGGCACGCAGGCGGCGCAACGCACCCCCATTCAGGTACGTGCCCGTCGGATTATTGGGATTGGCAATATAGACGAGCCGCGCACGATTGCCGGCGCGCGCGATCAGCGCATCCACATCCGCCGTCAGGTTCTTTTCCGCCACTTTGACCGGTGTCGCGCCAACGGCGTGGGCGGCAATCGGATAGATCAGAAACCCGTGCTCGGAATAGAGAACTTCATCACCCGGCCCGGCGTAGCCACGCGCCATCAGGCCAAGGATTTCATCCGATCCGGCCCCACAGACAATCTGCGCGGGGTCGAGCCCGAAACGCGCCCCAATGGCCGCGCGCAAGCCTTCGGCTCCGCCATCGGGATAGCGCGCAAGGGCATCGGTAGCCGCCCGATAGGCATCCACCGCTTTGGGCGAGGGCCCCAGCGCACCTTCGTTGGAAGAAAGCTTAATGACGTCTGCCTGACCGTCAATCCGCGATGCACCCCCTTCATAGGGCGCGATGTCGAAAATTCCGGCGCGCGGCGCGGGTGTGGACTCACTCATGGCCGACCCCCTGCCGGGGGAAGCCGGAGCGGCACCGCATAAGTGCCGATTACCGTAACCTCGTGCACCGCATCACCAAGCGCTTCGACCAGTCGATCAAGGGCTGTGTCACTGGGCGCAACAAAGCCCGCCACATCGGCAAGATGCATATGCCCACCCGCCCCCTTGGACGCCGTAAAGGACACCTCAAGCCCGGCAGCGGCGAAGGCGCGCGCGATGGCGGCGCGGCTCAAGGATTCGGTAGTTTCGATCGCAATCAGGGAATTATCCTCGCCCGAAGGTTCGGGGGTCATGACGGCAATGGCCAGCCCGTCGGCACATCCCGCCTCCGGCGCAAGCCCGTCAGTGACCGGCAATCGCGCGACCACGCGCGGGGCGCTTTCTCCCATCAGCCGGGCCCACCAGGGGTCCGGCTCTTCAACACCGGGATAAGGGACGATGGCAAGGCTGTTTTGACCGGCGGCAACTCGGGAAATTGCCTGAGACGGCCCAGGCGCATCGCTCATCCGCGTGGCAGCACCATATTGACCGCGGGCCAGGGCCCAACAGCTCAGCGCACCTTCTTGGGCACTCACGACGACCGAAAATTCACCTTGCTGGCGTAGCGCCGCAGACATGATCTCACGCCAAATACGAATCAAGGTCAGGGTATCGAAGCCCCCCCGTTTCTTGGCAATCAATCGACGTAAGACCTCTGCCTCCCGCCCTGGACGCAGCAACGGTGCCCCAAGATCGGCTTTTAACGGCGCAATTGCCGTAGCGATATCGGCGCGGCGCGCCAAGAGGTCGAGCAACTGATCATCGAGACGATCAATCTCGCCGCGCAGGTCATCAAGCGTCGGGCCGGTATCGGCCATGGCTAGGGCTTCCTGATCCAGTATTGAGACAACATGGGACCACCGATTTTACCGCACGGACCCCAAAACAGGTCGCTAGTCTTAATGGCAAGAGCCTGTAAAATCAAAGAAAACGTTGACACCAGCAGGTTTGCCACCTAGCAATCTGCCCCCGCCCGGCGTAAAAGTTCACCGACGGGGGACCACGCCCCAGTGATCGAGGAATTCGAATAATGGCCAGCGACGACAGCCCGCAGTTGGATGCCAGCCCGGCCCCTAAGGCCGGGACGCTCAACGGCCAAGTTGTCCGGCTGGCCGAAACGACGCCCCTGGCGCTCGATTCCGGGGTCTCGCTCGGCCCCATCGACGTTGCCTACACCACCCTGGGCAAGCTCAACGCGGACCGCTCCAACGCCATCTTCATCTGCCATGCGCTGACCGGCGATCAATATGTTGCCGGCACCCATCCGATCAGCGGCAAGCCCGGTTGGTGGGACACCATGATTGGGCCCGGCAAACCTTTGGATCCGGCCCATTATTTCCTGATTTGCGCCAATATCCTGGGCGGCTGCTTGGGAACCACAGGTCCTAAGGAAACCAATCCGGCGACTGGCAAGCCTTGGGGGCTCGATTTTCCGGTCATTACCGTAGGCGACATGGTCAAGACACAACAACTGCTGATCGATCACCTCGGCATCGACCAATTGTTCTGCGTGATTGGCGGTTCCATGGGAGGCATGCAAGCGCTCGACTGGGCGGCACGCTATCCGGAACGGGTGTTTTCGGTCATGCCCATCGCCACCGCCGGACGCACCTCAGCCCAGAATATCGCCTATCACGAGGTTGGCCGCCAAGCGGTCATGGCCGATCCCGATTGGTGTCAGGGCCGATACCTGGAAGAAGGTAAGACCCCGCATCGGGGGCTCGCGGTGGCGCGCATGGGCGCACATATCACCTATCTTTCCGAATCGGCGCTCACCCGCAAGTTCGGACGCAGCCTGCAGGAACGCGAACGCGTGACTTATGGTTTTGACGCCGATTTCCAAGTGGAAAGCTATTTACGTCACCAGGGCATCACGTTTGTCGATCGGTTCGATGCCAATTCATATCTCTACATCACCAAGGCCATGGATTATTTTGACCTTGCCCATTACAGTGACGGCGTGTTGGCGGATGCCTTTCGTGGCACGAAGGTGCGCTTCGGCGTGGTCAGTTTCACCAGCGACTGGATGTTCCCAACCGCCGAAAGCCGTGAATTGGTAAAAGCCCTTAACGCGGTCGGCGCCAATGTCAGCTTCGTTGAGATCGAAACCGATCAAGGCCATGACTCATTCCTACTCGAGATTGAGGCCTATCATCGGGTGGTCAATGGTTTCCTCGAAGGCGCGGCCGAGCATCGGGGGCTCAATCGATCATGAGCCCACAAAACAACACCGCCGCCACACGGGGGCCGAATATATCCAAGAGCATCCGCGTCGACCTGCAACTGATTGCCGATCTGGTCCCGGCCGGCGCGCGCGTACTCGATGTTGGCTGCAGTGACGGGACCTTGCTCGACTATCTGACGCGTCACAAGAATGTGGATGGGCGCGGCATCGAACTCGACCGCGATCGCGTTGCAATTGCCCTAAACCAGGGGCTGTCAGTGATCCAAGGCGACGCCGAAGTGGATCTTCCTGATTACCCGGACCAAGGGTTTGATTGTGTGGTGCTGAGCCAAACCCTACAGGCAGTGCATAACCCCAAATGGATGTTGGAACAGCTTCTCCGCATCAGTACCCACGCGGTCGTGTCCATCACCAACGCTGGCTATTGGAAAAATCGCGCCTACTTACTGTTTGCAGGGCGGGAACCCTTCGCCGTACACCCAGACGAAACCTGGTTTAATACGGCCTATATTCATCCCTGCACGATCCGCGATTTTGTCGCCCTGGCACGTGATATGAACATACGCATCGAAAAATGCTTCATCGTCGGGTCCAAAGGCAACTACCGACAAACCAACCCTGACAGCTGCACCGCAAACCTTTTCGCGGTGCAAGCCGTGTTCTTGCTAGGGTAGAAATTTATCACTTAGGCTGGCACCACACGAAGGGCCACTGCCTAGGTTTCTAGCAAACGATTGACGCCACGCACCGGCGCGTAGACTGGTCGGCGACGGGCAGGCGCGGGGGTATTTGACTGAGCGTAGATTTGCTTGGTCGCTTCCATGATGATGGCCCCGGCAAAACGCGGCAGGAAATGCCGTCCAATATTTTCCAAGGCCGGGGCAGAGCCCAGTACCATGCGCGAATGGACGGGCGGCACAAATAGCGCACGTTCCGTCATCGTCGGCGTGAAGAGATTATCGCGTAATAATCGCGAGAGTTGCCGCGCACTATAGGGATGGCCATAAGCAAAAGGCGTGCGCTCAATCCGTGCCCAAATGCCCCGCCGGTTAGGCACGATAGCAATCACATGCCCGGCATCGCCCAACACCCGCCAGACTTCGCGTAACATGTGCCGCAAGCTTTCGGCATGTTCAATCGCATGCACCATCAGCACGAGGTCGAAGGCATTATCAGGGAACGGTAAATCATCTTCGTCCACCAGCACGGTTCTATTGGCCATGCTTTGCGGCCAATGCAACACGCCCTGGCCCGCCGGCATGGCGGCAATCACGCGCTCCGCCTCATCCAGGAATGGTCGCAGATAGGGCAGCGGGTAACCAAGCCCCAACACCCGACGGCCACCGCCATCAGGCCATAATGCACGCACACGCGCACGCACTGCCCGGCCGGCCACCTGACCTAGGCTTGATGCATAGAAATCCCTCAGATCCACAACGTCCGGCCACATGGGCACGAGATTAGCACACCTATCATCAACCCGTGTCAGGAGCCTTGCCAGCCCCCATTGCCCCTAGTTGTTGATGCCCCCAAGGGAGTGTTATCCTTGGCCCCAACAAAGGGGACCCTATGGCCAAACTTGAGATTCATCGCATTCCCACACGCCAAGATAATTACCTATGGCTTGTGCGTGAGGCCGATACTGACACCGTCGCCATCGTCGATCCGTCAGACGCCGAACCGGTGATCGCAAAATGCGAAGAACTGGGCTGGCAATTGACCCACATTCTCAATACCCACCATCACGGCGACCACACGGGCGGCAATCTCGCTCTGAAGGCGCATTATGATTGCGTCATCATTGGCCCGGCTGCCGACCATGACCGCATTCCCGGCATTGACATTGATGTAGATGAAGACGTCACCGTTGCCCTTGGTACGGAAACGGCGCGCGTATTTTTCGTGCCCGGCCACACACGCGGACATATCGCCTATTGGTTCGCGGAATCCGATGCCCTGTTTTGCGGCGATACATTGTTCGCCATGGGCTGCGGGCGGTTATTCGAAGGCACGCCTGCGCAGATGTGGGATTCCCTTTCAAAGTTCGAAGATTTGCCTGATGAGACCCGCGTCTATTGCGCCCATGAATATACCCAAGCCAATGCACGCTTTGCGTTAACCGTGGACCCCAACAATGCAGCGCTCATCGCGCGCGCTGCGGAAGTAGATCGGCTCCGTGCCAAAGATATAGCGACAGTGCCATCGACCATGGGCGCAGAACGCGACACCAATCCCTTCCTGCGCGCCGAAGACCCGGGGCTTCAGGCGGCCATTGGCCTTTCCGGCGCCGACCCGGTCAGCGTTTTCGCCGAAACCCGTGCCCGTAAGGACCAATTCTAAAATTCAATTTATAAGGGGCTGTCCATAATGCGGCGGCAACAATCGCGCCCGCCCAAAGGCGCACTTTCAGGGAGCAACCAATGAAGCTTTACCAATCACCCACTTCACCCTATGTGCGCATGGTCCGCGCCGCCGCTGAACTAAAGGGGCTCTCGGACAGGATCGAATTGGCAGATGCCCGCGCCGACCAGGCGGCTTACGAAAAGCTCAACCCCCTTAACAAGGTGCCCTGCATGGTCACCGACGATGGCGAGGCGCTGATCGAATCGCGCCTGATTTGCGAATACGTTGATAGCCTCGACGATAAACTGCCACTATATCCCCGTGACAGTGCAGGCCGGCGTGACGTGTTGCAACGCGAAGCCATCATCCATGGGGTCATGGACGCGACGGTCCTCAGGCGGATGGACAGCCGCAAGCCTGATACGACGCCGTCCCAATGGTGGGACGACCGCCAGAAGCGCAAGGTCGACCTCGGTCTCAGCCTTATCGAATCTGAACTCAAGGACTACACAAACCCCAAAACCATTCTGCCCATTCTCACCTGTTGCATGTGTCATTTCCTTGAGCGCGTGTCTGCGGACGATTGGCGGAAGGGTTACCCAGCGCTCAGCAAATGGTACGACGCTTACAAAGCCGAGCCCCATATGGCCGCAACCGAAGTCAACGGTTAGGTGTCCCGGACATTCACGACCAAGCATGACCGGCAACCCGCAAAACGATGACGCCACCCGTCTGATTGACGCGCTGGCGCTCGCCCCACATCCGGAAGGCGGGCACTTCCGCGAAACCTGGCGCGATCAACCGGCAGATGGCACACGCGGCACCGGCACCGCGATCTATTACCTGCTGGCGGCGGGTGAGGTCTCGGCCTGGCATCGGGTCGATGCCACCGAAATCTGGCATTTTTATGCTGGCGCGGCCCTGCGTCTGACACTTCTTGACGGTGCGGGAAGGCGAGAAGTGACCCTCGGCACCGATGTCACGGACGGTCAAACCCCCCAGGCCATCGTCCCTGCCGGCACCTGGCAAACGGCCACAAGCCTTGGGGACTATAGCCTGGTCGGGTGCACGGTCAGCCCCGCCTTCGATTTTGCCGGTTTTGAACTGGCCCCAGCTGAAGGCCCGCCGAAAAGTTAACCTCCCGGGGGTTGCACTGACCGCCTGAATCCGCTCGAATGTCCGCTGATCAGAGGCGCCGCCTTAATAGCGCCCGTTCAGGGAGATGACATGAGTTCCACTGCCCCAGAAGCGGCGGCAAGCGATATTGCCGTTATCCGCAAATATGCCAATCGGCGCCTCTATGACACCGCCCGCGCGCGGTGCGTGACCCTTGCTGACATTGCCGAGCGCGTGCGTAAGGGCCAGAAGGTACAAGTGATCAACGCCCGCGATGGCGGCGACGTCACCCGGCAGGTGTTGGCACAAATCCTCTGCAATACCGAAGCAGATGACAGCGGCATGTTGGATGAAGATATCCTCACCCGGCTCATCCGTCTGTCCCACGCGCCCGAGGGCCAACGCGTATCGGGCACCTTAAGTCGGGCGCTCGACAGGCTGAGCAAGCGTTCCCCCTCTGAACGTAACGATCCGGCCAACCGGGCGGCCGCCATGTTGCGCCCCAAAGGAAACGTGGAAGCGCGTGCCGTCGCAGCGCGCATTGACGCACTTGAAGTCCGGCTCAGAGCATTGATTGCCCGCGCCGACACCACCTCCAAACGGCAAAATAAAAATAAATAATCTTAGGCCGTCAGGGTCGCTGCCTCGGCGATAATATCGACCAAACGGTCAATCTCATCTTTAGAAATAATCAGTGGCGGCGAGATCGCGATGATGTCGCCTGCTTGGCGCGTCAATGCACCCAGATCCAGACATTTGAGAAACATCTGATAGGCGCGCGCCCCAGGTGCCCCCACCGTCTTGAACTCAATTCCGGCAGCAAGGCCAATATTGCGCACGTCGATAACGCCGGGTGCCTCGTCAAGGCGGTGAACGGCTTGTTCGAAATAGGATTCAAGATCTGCGGCACGCGCGAATAGATCCTCGGCCGCATAGATATCAAGCGTTGCCAGCGCAGCAGCGCAAGCCAGAGGGTGCCCCGAATAGGTGTAGCCGTGGAAGAGTTCGATCGCCGCATCGGGCCCGGTCATCAGCGTGTCGTAAATTCCCTTACGGGCAAACACCGCGCCCATCGGCACCGCTGCATTGGATACCCCCTTCGCCGTGGTCATCAGGTCAGGCACAATGCCGAACCTGTTTGCCGCGAAGGCGGCACCCAAGCGGCCATAACCGGTGATCACTTCATCAAAGATCAGCAAGATTCCGTGGGCACCGCAAATTTCGCGCAGCCGTTCCAGATACCCCTTGGGCGGCACCAACACGCCGGTCGAGCCCGCCATCGGTTCGACAATGACGGCGGCAATGGTTGAGGCATCATGCAAAGCAATCAGGCGAACCAAATCATCGGCGAAATGCGCACCCCAATCAGGCTGGCCCTGCGAAAAGGCATTATGCGCAAGATCATGGGTGTGGGGCAGATGATCGACCCCACCGAGGCCCGGACCGAATTGCTTGCGGTTATTGCCTATGCCGCCGACCGCCATGCCGCCGAAATTGACACCGTGGTAGCCGCGTTCGCGCCCGATCAAACGCACCCGTCGCCCCTCCCCGCGCGCCTGATGATAGGCTAGCGCAATTTTGAGCGCGGTCTCCACCGCTTCCGACCCGGAATTGACAAAGAACACATGATCGAGATCACCCGGGGCGAGACGCGCCAACCGTGCCGCCAACTCAAATGCGCCGGCATGCCCCATCTGGAAGGCGGTGGCGTAATCAAGGGTCTTGGCCTGGACTGCAATGGCCTCGGCTATTTCCGCACGACAATGGCCCGCGTTCACACACCATAATCCAGCCGTGCCGTCGAGAATTTCACGCCCATCCGCGAGGTGGTAATACATGCCTTTCGCCCCCGCCAACAGACGCGGTGCCGCCTTGAACTGGCGGTTGGCCGTGAACGGCATCCAATAGGCCGAAAGATCGTTGGGCGATTGGGTCATAGAATTTTCCTCAAATTTTGGCTCAAATACGAAGCCGCAAGTCCTGACCGGGCACCTTAAAGGGGGCTGTGGCCGAACCGCAAGACCGCCCACAAAAGGAAAACCAGGCAGAAAAATTCATAAGTTATTGAGGCCTCAAGCCTAGGGTCTGGACCTAATTTAACCCATTGATTCATGGTGAGGAAGTGTGATTCAAGATTCCTGGAAGGGAGTTCGGTCATGCGATTTGATTTATCCGACGAAGAATGGGCGG
>JBLHLO010000033.1:0-12262 GCA_047621105.1 Alphaproteobacteria bacterium | reverse complement strand
CGACCTGGTAATCATTGGGCACGAATCCAGCATCAACCGCAGCGCGACTGGCGCCGACAGCGGCACTTAAAATGTCGGCGATATCTTCCAATTGCTTGAAATTCTCACCCGACTGCATGCCGCGTCCGCCGGAAATTACCACGCGGGCCGCGGTCAGTTCGGGGCGTTCCGAATGCGACAGTTCGGCGCTGACATGGCTGGAAAGCCCCGTATCGCCTGGCCCTGCTATTTCTTCGATCGATGCCGTGCCGTCGCCAGGAATGACCTTTTCAAAGGTGGTCGCGCGCACGGTGATGACTTTTATGGGATCAGCCGATTGCACTGTGGCAAGCGCATTGCCGGCGTAGATCGGGCGCACGAAGGTATCTGAATTCACCACGTCGGAAATATCGGAAATTTGCTGACTGTCGAGCAGCGCGGCGAGCCGGGGCCCGATGTTTTTGCCGAAGGTGGTGGCAGGCAGCAGGATATGGGTATAGCCCTCGGCAAGTTTGACGCCGAGCGCCGCAAAATTTTCTGCGAGCCCATGCGCGTAAGCCGAATCGTCGGCCAGCAGCACCTTATTGATGCCCTGAACGGTAGCTGCTTGATCGGCGGCCCCGCGGCAGTCGCTGCCGGCAACCAACACGTCAATGTCGCCGGCACCCGCTGCCGATAATTCGCGTGCCGCCCCGAGTGTCGCCAGGGTTGCGGGTTCAACCGCGTTCCCAGTGTGTTCAGCAAAGACGAGGATTGCCATCAGATCACCCCTGCTTCATTTTTGAGTTTATCCACCAGTTCCTCGGCTGTTTCGAGTTTGATGCCTCCCGATCGCGCGGGAGGTTCGGTCACTTTAAGGACCGTGAGACGGGGGGTGGTGTCCACGCCGAGCGTCGCCGGGTCTAACTGGTCGATGGTTTTTTTCTTGGCCTTCATAATATTGGGCAGGGACGCGTAACGCGGCTCATTGAGGCGTAAATCAACGGTCACCACGGCGGGCAGTTTGAGCGCGATGGTCTCAAGCCCGCCATCGATTTCGCGGGTGACGATAGCGCCGGTATCGGTGATTTCGATCTTGGAGGCAAAGGTGCCCTGGGCCCAACCCAGCAACGCCGCCAACATCTGGCCGGTCTGGTTGCAATCATCGTCGATCGCTTGTTTGCCGAGCAACACAAGGCCGGGGGTTTCTTTTTCGACGACGGCTTTCAGGAGTTTGGCGACGGCTAGGGGCTCCGGCGCCGGATCACAGAGGATGTGAATGCCGCGGTCGGCGCCCATGGCGAGCGCGGTGCGGATGGTTTCCTGGGCCGCTTGGGGGCCTGCGGAGACGATGATGGTCTCAACCGCTGCGCCCGCTTCTTTTAAGCGCACTGCTTCCTCTACGGCGATTTCGCAGAACGGGTTCATGGCCATCTTGACGTTGGACGTTTCGACGCCTGACCCGTCCTGACGCACCCGCACCTTGACGTTGGCATCGATCACGCGCTTGACCGCGACGAGGATTTTCATCGTGCTCCTTTCGGGAAATCTTTATTTTGTGCGGGGCAAGGTATAGCGGTGCTGGGCCCGGGTCAACGTCGGGTGGGCAGGGGTCAAGCCTCTGAAAAATATAGGGCCTCAGCGGTTGCTGCCGGGCCGCCACAGGACGTCATCGGCCCCGTCCCCATTGGCATGGCGGGCCATGACAAATAGATGATCCGACAACCTGTTGATGTATTTGATCGCTTCCGGATTGACCGTTTCGGACCTGGCGAGCCGCACCATCAACCGTTCGGCCCGGCGTGTGATCGTTCGGGCAAGATGGAGATGCGCTGCCGCCGCACTGCCCCCGGGCAAAACGAAGCTTTCCAGCGGCGCCAGCTTGGCGTTCATCGCATCGATCTCATCTTCCAGACGTTTGACCTGATTGGCCGTGATGCGGAGTGCCTCGACTCCCGCGCTCTCACCTTTGCGGCCGGTCTCAGGCACGCAGAGGTCGGCACCGAGATCAAACATGTCATCTAAGATGCGGGCCAGCATCTCGTCGTCAGAACCGGTGACATGCAGCCGGACAATACCGATCGCGGCGTTGGCTTCGTCCACCGTGCCATAAGCGGCGACACGGAGATCGTCCTTGGCCCGGCGGGCCCCATCGCCGAGCGAGGTTTCACCGCCATCACCGCCACGCGTATAAATCTTTGTCAGTTTGACCATTTTAACCCTTCGAGAGCATGAGCAATAAAAGCAGTAACAGTACCGCGCCCAATTGCAGACCGACGCGCCATCGCATCAATTTATTCGATGTGCGTGGATTGTGATCCTTGCGCAGCATATTGATGATGCCGATCACTAAAACCACCAGCACGGAGATGGCGGCGGCGGCGATCAGGAAGGGAAGGGCGGCTTGCATGGTTCAGTTGCGCTCCGTCAGGGCGGCGCGGGCGATGACCTGGGCTTGAATTTCCGCGGCGCCTTCGAAGATGTTAAGAATACGTGCGTCGAGCAGCAACCGGCTCACCGGAAACTCAATCGCATAGCCGTTGCCGCCATGCACCTGCACTGCATTGTCCGCCGCCGCCCAGGCGGTGCGCGCCGCCAGCAGCTTGGCCATACCGGCTTCCATATCGCAGCGCCGTCCCGAATCCTTTTCGCGTGCGGCGAAGAAGGACAATTGCCGGGAGATCATGATTTCCACCGCCATCCAGCCGAGTTTGCCACTGATGCGATCAAAATTGGCGATTGGGACGCCGAATTGCTTGCGTTGACCGGCGTAGCCGGTGGCGAGTTCGAGCGCGTTCTGGGCAACCCCGATGGCGCGCGCCGCCGTTTGGATGCGCGCCGATTCGAATGTCGCCATAAGCTGCTTGAACCCTTCGCCCTCCTGCCCGCCCAGGAGGTTATCTGCGGCCACTTCGAACCCATCGAAGGACAGTTCGTATTCGCGCATGCCGCGATAGCCCAAGACCTCGATTTCGGTGCCGGTCATGCCCGGCGCCGGGAAGGGATCGTCATCTGTGCCGCGCGGTTTGACGGCGAGCAGCATCGACAGCCCTTTCCAGCCGGGTGTGTCGGCTTTGGTGCGTACGAGGAGCGTCATCAGGTCGGAACGCGCGCCGTGGGTGATCCAGGTTTTCTGACCGGTGACGCGGTAAGTGTTGCCGTCCTTCACCGCGCGGGTGCGCAACGCGCCGAGGTCGGAGCCGGTATCGGGCTCGGTAAAAACCGCAGTGGGAATGATCTCGCCCGCGGCGATAGCGGGAAGGAAACGCGCCTTTTGGTCTTCGGTGCCATGCATGGCGATCAATTCACAGGCGATTTCGGAACGGGTCGGTAATGAGCCGACACCGAGGTAACCGCGTGACAGTTCTTCCGTCACTACCGAGAGTGCGATTTTACCCATGCCGAGCCCGCCGTGGTCTTCGGGTACGGTCAGGCCGAACACACCGAGTTCGGAGAGTGCTTTGAGCACTGAATCAGGAATCAAGGCGTTCTGCCGGTGCCAGTCGTTGGCGTGGGGCGCAATGCGTTCGTCCGAAAAGCGGTGAAATTGATCGCGCACCATTTCAAGGGTGTCGTCGTCGAGCCCCCAATCGCCGAAATTCCCAGCCGCGACTTCTTCGGCAATGCGGCGGCGCACGGCAATCGTATTGCCACCCTTGATCAGGGCGCGAACGTCGCTTGCGTCAAACATGTCGAGGGCATCCGCGCTTAAGCCCAGATCGGTCGGGCGTACCACTTCGCCCTGGGCTAGCGCGATGCCGCCCGTGAGTTGGGCCAGGTATTCGCCGAACCCGGCCTGGGCCATAAGGGTCTCCACAGTGCCGAGGCGGCCCACAGCTTCAAGCCGTTCAGCCCAACCAAGGGTCTGGCGCAGGGCTTCGACATAGGTTGCCGTCCAGGCAAGCCCGTGGGCGGCGAATTGTTGGGCATTGAGGCCCCCCGGGTCTGCGGCGACCCGCGCGGCGACGGCGGCGCGCGCGCGCGCGTAATAGGTTTCCGCGGCGACAAGCCCTTGGGCGAGCGTGGCCAGCCCACCGGGGACGGTTAAACCGTCCGGTTCTGGGCTTTTAGGGCTCGCCTTCGCGCTCATAATCGTTGCCGGTTCCTGATAGGGTTGTTTGGCGGCTAGAATGTGACCGTCGTGTGCGGCGCCGTCAAGGAAGCCCGCCCCCATTTGATGCAAGCCTGAGAGGGCGGAGAGAGGCACCCTGGAACCGAACCCTGAAAACTCGATGCCCCGTCCCCTGGTGCGTCCGATCACTGGTCCGGCCTTCGGCCCGGCTGCGGGTGGCAAGCCGACCTGGCTGCTCGTGCTGCTTCACGGTTTCGGCGCCGATGGCAATGATTTGATCGGCCTGGGCCCGGTGCTCGGTGGTTTCGTGCCTGATGCGCGTATCTTGGCCCCCGACGCCCCTGAGCTTTGTGATATGGCGCCCTATGGGCGGCAATGGTTTTCCTTGGCCGATCGGGACCCCATGGTCATGTATCAAGGGGCTGACCGCGCGCGCATTGATATCGATGCATTTCTTGACGACAACCTTGACGCCTTGGGCCTGGCGCACGACCGGCTGATCCTTGCCGGTTTTTCGCAAGGGGCGATGACCGCCCTCCATGTCGGCCTGCGCCGCGCGCAGAGCCCCGCCTGCATCCTTGCTTATTCCGGTATGTTGGTGGGGCGCAACCAGCTCGACGAAGAAATGACCTGCCACCCGCCGGTGCTGCTCATTCACGGTGAAGATGATGAGGTGGTGCCGTCACAGTCGACGCGTGACGGGGAACGTAAGTTGCTCGATTGTGGCATCGACGTCATGGCCCATGTGCTGCCCGATCTGGGGCACGGCATTGATGAACGCGGGCTCATGCTGACCCAAAAATTCCTTCAGCGCATTGGAATCGCACGTTAAAACAGTTTCCTGAGGGGCAATTTCTTGCGCCTGTCATCATTCTGGTGTACCTCTGTTGTGGGTTTGGGGTGTCCTTCCCGGCCTAACGCTTGAGCCTGAAGCTTGAGGAGGTATCGGTTGCTGGCGTCACCCGAAAGTTGCCCCGCCTTGGTGCTGAACGCGGATTTTCGCCCGCTCAGCTACTACCCGCTTTCGGTATGGTCGTGGCAGGACGCGGTAAAGGCTGTGTTCCTCGACCGTGTCACCATCATCTCAGAATATGACCGTGTGGTCCGCAGCCCAAGCTTCTCCATGGCGCTGCCGTCAGTGGTGTCGCTCAAGGAATTTATCCAAACGTCACGCCGACCGGCCTTCACGCGTTTCAACGTATTTCTGCGCGATCGATTTTCCTGCCAGTATTGCGGGCTCAAGACATCGGCTGAACATCTGACCTTTGATCACGTCCGGCCAAAATCTCTGGGTGGTGAAACAAGTTGGAACAACGTGGTGGCCGCGTGCGAACCGTGCAATCTGCGCAAGGGCAATTTGATGCCGCATAGGGCAGGGATGTTCCCACTGCAGGCGCCCAAGCAACCGTCGATCCGGGAATTACAGGCCAATGGCCGGGCGTATCCGCCCAATTTCCTGCACGCAAGCTGGCGCGATTACCTTTATTGGGATTCGGAGTTGGAAACCGGCTGAGCCCGGGTCTGTGCCTTCACACCCGTTCCGACAGCCAGATGGCGAGCCGGGTCCCAGCGCGGATCGTGGCGGTCAAGGGGCCGTGGGCTGGGGCCGCGCGCGCCCCTTCCTGGAGGGCGGTTTCCCTGTGGCCGGTTTCGTCGGCCCGGGCTTTGCTGATTAATGCCGCCAGTTCGGGGTCATTCCCCCCCTCGCCAAGAGCCGCTTCCTGGCGTTTGTAATGGTCGACGATCACGTCCTCCACCGCTTCGGTGCAGGCCATTGCCGCTTTGGCGCCCATGAGTGCCGTTGCTGCGCCGAGCGCATACCCTGCCACATGCCAGATCGGCTGGAGCGCGGTTGGGCGTATCTGGCGGGCAAGCAGGACGCGGTTGAAGTCATCGAGATGCTCGCTTTCCTTTTCGGCCATGTGGCGAAGGATCGGTGCCGCCGGGCTCTTTCCCAGCACCGCCAACTGTCCCGCGTAAATGCGCGCCGCGCCATATTCACCGGCCTGATCGACGCGGATCATGCGGGCGGTGCGGGCATCGGTGGGACTTTTTTGAGGCGTCATGGCTTGTGCCTTTCGCTCATCTATTTGGCCGGTTGGCGCCCGATATGAGCGGCAAAAGCGGCGGCAAAACCGGCCATTTCCAAGGCGAGGATCATATTATACCCAGCCATGGAAATGCCGAAGAGCGCGAAGGCGACTTCGTCGCAACGCGCGACCGGCGTCGCTTTGAGTTGGCGGGCGAGGTCCGCTGCCGATCCTGCACTGCTGCTCGCGCCGACACAACTGGCGGTCCCCTCCCACCAATGTTGCTCGACGCCGACATGAAAACCGGCGATCGCGGCGTCAATCAGCAGCATGCCGGCGATGGACCAGGCGATGGCGGCGAGACCCCGGGGATTCATATCCGGCACGCGGGCAAGGCCGAAGCCGATTGCGGCAAGGCTGATGACGGCGGCATAGGGATAGCGTTGCCATAGGCACAGAACGCAAGGCCGAAGCCCGCCCAAATGCTCCGAGGCGAATGCGGCACCAAGCACGGCGGCGGCCGTGATGAGCAATAGGGCAAAGGCAACACGGGGGGCGAAAAGGGGCGCGAAAAGGGGCATGGTCACAACACGTATTTAATCAATACAAAACCGCCCACCAAGAGGGCGAAAAACACCGTCGTCAAAAGCCCAAGATGGCGTTCGATGAACCCGGCGATGGGTGTGCCGTATTTCCACAGTAAGGCGACCTCTATATAGAAGCGCGCCCCCCGGGCCAGCACGGCGGCCACAGTAAATACGACGAGGTCGAGATGCGCCACACCTGATGCGATGGTGATGATCTTGAACGGAAACGGCGTCAATGCCGCGCCGGCGACGATCCAGGCTCCCCATTCGTTGTAGCGCGACGTGAAGTGTTCAAATCTTTCCGTATAGCCGTAAAAGGACAGCAACGGTTTGCCGACGGTTTCGAACAGCCCGGCGCCGATGGCATAGCCGGCAAGTCCGCCGATCACGGACGCAGCGGTGCAGATGAATCCGATGCGCCAGGCGCGGCTGCGGTCGGCCAGCACCATGGGCACCAGCATGACGTCAGGGGGGATCGGGAAGAACGAACTTTCGGCGAAGCTGACCGCGCCGAGCCAAACCGTCGCACGGCGGTGGCCGGCCAACCGCATGGTCCAGTCATAGAGTTTACGCAGCATCCAGCGGGCCTATTTAAGCCAATCGGGGTCGGGCATGTCTTCGAAGGCATGGTTGAGGGCGCTGCCCCAATAGTCGCGGATTTGATTCAGATAATTGTCATTTTCCGGCAGTTGCACCTTAAGGCCAGCCTCCAGAGAATCGCGTTTGTAGGTGAGGATGTCGATGGGCGGGCCAACGGAAATATTGGACCGCATGGTCGAATCGAACGACAGGACCGTACATTTGACAGCCTGGTTGATGGATGACTCGTGCGTGATGATGCGGTCGATGATCGGCTTGCCGTATTTATTTTCACCGATTTGTAGAAAGGGCGCTTCGGGAAGCGCCTCGATAAAGTTGCCGGCCGCATAAACCATATAGAGCCGTGCTTCACGGCCGGTGATCTGACCGCCGAAGATGAAGGCGGCACTGAATTTGATGTCCTGTTCTTTGAGCGCGGCACCGTCTACTTCATAGACACTGCGGACGGCGGCGCCGACGATGCGGGCGGCGGCGAACATGGTGGTTGTGGCGAACAGATCGCCTTCATTGCCGGTGTCCAGGTCTTCGTTCAAAAGCCGTATAACCCCCTGGGTAATGGCAAGATTACCCGCGACCAATAGGGTCATGAATCGATCACCGGGTTTTTCGAATATGGTCATCTTGCGGGCAATGGCCACTTGGTCGACGCCGGCATTGGTGCGCGAATCGGATGCGAAGACCAATCCTTCTTCGAGAAGAAAACCGACAGCGTAAGTCATGGAATTGAGATCTCCGGCAAATTGTCTGTTGTGGGGGGTGGGGATGAACGAACCCGGCGGGACAGTAGAGGACATAAATCTTAAACCAAACGCTAATATGAGGCACCGGTTTGTGGGCAGGCGGGCCGGCACTTTTGCGCCAGATGCTGATCCTATACCTATTGATCTTGCGCGGCGACCGTCACCTTGACATCCATTTGTTCGATGCCGCCGCCCCGGCGGACCCCCCTGATCGGCGCGCAGGCATCGTAGTCGGGGCCCACGGCAAGGCGCACATGGGCGTCGCTGGCGCAAATTTCATTGGTGACGTCAAAGGCGACCCAGCCCAGGCCATCGACCCAGGATTCCGACCAGGCATGGGAAGCAGCTTCGCCGATCCCTTCGCCGATAGCGTGGAAATAGCCCGACACATAGCGGGTCGGGATGCCGAGATAGCGGGCCGTGGCGGTGAACACATGGGCCTGATCCTGGCATACGCCGCTGCCCGCTGTGAGGGCGGCGGCGGCGGTGGTTTCAACATTGGTGGATTCCGGCCGGTAGGCGACGCGTGCCGCCACCGCGCGCGACAGTTCATGCAGCCCATCAAGGGTCTCGGCATTGATTGCTGCGCGCATGCCTTCGGCAAAATCGCGGACCACGGTATCGGCATGGGTTAGGGGTGTCGGGTTTAGAAAGACTTCGGGCGGCAGCAATTCTTCCGCGCCGGGTAACACGCCGTTGGTATCATAGGATTCGACCTCGCCCTCGACACTGATCGTCATCTCGTTGTGCATCTCATCGACCACCATGACATGCATGATATTGCCAAACCCATCGATATGTTGGTTGAGCCGCCCCGGGGCCTTCAGTCGCCAGTTAAGAACCTGTTGGCTGGCATCGCTCTTGGGCGTCAGGCGTAGATACTGAATGGCATAGCGGGCGGGTTGGGAATATTGGTAGCGGGTGGTGTGGTTGATTGTAAGGCGCATGGGTTCCCGCTATTTGGCGACAAGGTAGGCAGATTGAATCTCACGCGACAATAGATTGTTGCGGATGATGAAATCGGACAGGAACTCGTGCAATCCTTGCTTAAACACGGTTTCGATACGACCGTAATGCAGCGTGGCGTGAATTTCGCCCGCCAAGCGCTCCGCCTCATTGCCGCGCGGCCCTTCGATCGCATCAAGAATATCTACCGTTTCGTTGAGGCAGGCGTGCAACGAGCGCGGAAAACTATCGTTAAAGATCAACAAATCGGCCACGTTCATGGGCGCGATGACCTGCTTATAGGCGTGGTGATAGTTGCGGTAGGCCGACACCGATCGGAGTAGGGAGCCCCATTGAAAATGATCGATAGCGCTGCCGACGTCTTTGATATCGGGCAGCAGAATATGGTATTTTACATCAAGGATGCGGGCGGTGTTGTCGGCGCGTTCCATGAAGGTGCCAAGACGGAGAAAGTGATAGCGTTCGTCGCGCAGCATGGTGGCGACGGCCGCGCCGCGGAACAAATGGCTGCGCTCCTTGATCCAATCGAAGAAATTGCGATACCCGCGGGTCGCGAGCCGCGCCGGCGTCAGTTTGGATATTTCAAGCCAGGTTGAATTTAAGGCTTCCCACATTTCGGTGGTAATGCACACTCGTTCGGCGCGGGCATTTTCGCGTGCCGAACGAATGGTGGAATAGATACTTGATGGATTTTTAGGGTCGAGCGTCATATGGGTGATGACGTTGGCGGCGCTTGCTTCGGGGAAGCGGCTGTTGAAGTTTTTGGTGTCGCCGGTAATCCGCAGCACCGCATTCCATTCCGTGCCGCCGTCGCCGTCGCCTTCGGTGCCGGCCGGGAGCAGCCCCAAACGGTCGGACACGTCGAGGATGCGGGCCGTGTTTTCGGCGCGCTCAATGTAGCGTGACATCCAATAAAGGTGATCGGCGCTGCGTGACAGCACGATGGTCATTGGCCGTCTCCCGATTTGCCGCGCAGCACCCAGGTATCCTTGGTGCCACCGCCTTGGGACGAATTAACCACCAGCGATCCCTCGCGCAGCGCGACGCGGGTCAGTCCCCCCGGCACCACGGTCGAATTGGTCCCGGTCAGGACATAGGGGCGCAGGTCTACGTGGCGCGGGGCGATGCTTTTGTCGGTGAAGGTTGGGCAGGTAGAGAGCGCCAATGTCGGTTGGGCGATAAAATTGGCGGGATCGGCAAGGATGCGCTCTCGATAGGCGGCAATTTCTTCTGTGCTGGCGGCAGGGCCGACCAGCATACCGTAGCCGCCGGCACCGCCGACTTCCTTGACCACCAGTTCGGCCAAGTGCTCGAGCACGTATTTGCGGTCGTCGTCCTTGCGTAGTGCGTAGGTCGGTACATTGGCTAGGACCGGCTGTTCACCAAGATAGAAATCGATCATATCGGGGAGGAAAGTATACATCGCCTTGTCATCGGCGACGCCGGTGCCGATGGCGTTGGCCAGTGTCACGCCGCCGGCGCGATAGGCGGATAAAAGTCCCGGCACACCCAACATGGAGTCGGGATTAAACGCCAGCGGATCAAGATACTCATCATCGATGCGCCGATAGATGACGTCTACCCTGACCGGACCGTGGGTGGTGCGCATGAAGACATGGTCGTCCTTGACGAACAGGTCCTGGCCTTCGACCAGTTCGACCCCCATTTCGTCGGCTAGGTAGACATGTTCGAAATAGGCCGAATTGTGAATGCCGGGTGTCAGCACCGCTACTGTCGGCTGGCCGACGCCGCGCGGGGCCACCGCGCGTAGGTTTTGCAGCAGCAATTCCGCGTAATTGTTCACCGGCGCGATTCGATTGCCCGAAAACAGGTTCGGGAACAGCCGCATCATGACCTCACGGTTTTCCAGCATGTAGCTGACGCCCGATGGGTTGCGCAGATTATCTTCTAGCACGTAAAACTCACGCTCACTGACCCGCACCAGGTCGATTCCTGTGATATGGACATAGGTATCGCCCGGCAGGTCGACGCCCTGCATCTCGGGCCGGTATTTGGGATTGGTGAATACCGTGTCGGCCGGGATGCGCCCGGCCTTGATGATCTCCCGGTCGTGATAGATATCGTGCAGGAAGGCGTTGATGGCGCGCACGCGCTGGAGGCAGCCCCGTTCGATCAGCGCCCATTCATCCTGGGTCAGCACCCGGGGGATCAGATCAAAGGGAATCAGGCGCTCGGTGCTTTCGGCGGCGCCATAAACCAGGAAGGTAATGCCCATGCGTCGGAACAGTATGTCCGCTTCCTTGCGTTTGGCGCGAAGCTCGCGCTTGGGCGTCGCCTCAAGCCAACGGGAAACGGCTTCATAAGCTTCGCGCACCGCGCCGTCGGTGCCGTTCATTTCATCGAAGAATTTGCCTGAAGCCATGGGCTGATCCAAAATTATGCGGGGTTATTATCGCGCCGTATCTTCCTTCCCCATAGAGCCTGATTTGTGTCGCCGCGGCAAGCGGCACGCCAATGTAAAGCACTCTAACTAATTGCATTTATAATGAAATCTTGGGACTATTTTCGGGGCTGTTCCCATTGCGCCGTTTTGACCGCCAGCACTTCACCCATCCAGATTGCGTGATCGGTGTGGTGGGCCTTGGAATCACCGGTCCTTTCCGCATGCACCAAGACGGCGAGACCTTCGCGGTTGAGCGCCAGGAACGGCACCAGCCGGTTGAACAGATCAAAGGTGAAGGCAACCTGATACATCGCCCGGGTGTGGGGGCCGACCAGCTCGTCGTGCCAGCGCCCGATCACCGCTGCCGGAAAGGCCTCGGCAATTTTGTCGCGCAAGCTTGCGGCCGTATCGCGGGTCCGCGCCGGATCATAGTAAATATGGGCGTGCCAGTCGGGAATCGCGCCTGCATCAGCAGCGGTATTGGCGGCGGGGTTGATGTTCATAAAGACAGCCTATCACGGGCCCTGAGACCGTTAAATGGGGGTTTTCGCGCCTGTTGCCGCCAGGCGCCGGAACGATTATGGTCCCGACCCGTGCCCCTGTGGCGGAATTGGTAGACGCGGCAGACTCAAAATCTGTTGTTGGCAACAACGTGCTGGTTCGAGTCCGGCCAGGGGCACCATTTCCAAATTCATTATAGGGTTTTAGGGTTTTGAGCGCCGCTGCGCACAAAGCGCGCAAAGGGCCGCGCCCGCTAGGGCAAGCCAGCCTATAATCAGGGCCATGCCGCCCCATTGGGGGCTCCAGGCGGCCTATGTGGGCATGTCAAAGGCGCGCGCCGTGAGCCCGCCGTAAAATCCGATGATGCCACCAGCAAACAGGATGATCGCCAGGGTGGTGAGATG
>JBLHLO010000032.1:0-12560 GCA_047621105.1 Alphaproteobacteria bacterium | reverse complement strand
TTCAGCCTCGGCCACAGCGGTGAAATGGCGGGCTAGGTCTTGTTCGCTCACCAAGCGCAGATCAAAACGCTGACAACGCGACAATACCGTCACCGGCACCTTGCGCGATTCGGTCGTGGCAAAAATAAATTTGACGTGTTCGGGCGGTTCTTCCAGCGTCTTCAACAAGGCGTTAAAGGCGTTATTCGACAGCATATGCACTTCGTCAATGATGTAGACCTTGTAGCGCGCCGTAGAGGGGCGATAGCGCACGCCTTCAATCAGCTCGCGGATGTCATCGACGCCGGTGCGCGACGCCGCATCCATTTCGATCACGTCCGGATGGCGGTCATCGCCAATCGACGTGCAATTGGCGCAAACACCGCAAGGCTGGGCCGTAGGGCCGCCCTTGCCATCGGGGCCGATGCAATTAAGCCCCCGGGCAAGAATCCGCGCCGTGGTGGTCTTGCCAACCCCACGCACACCGGTCAACAGCCAGGCATGGGCCAAGCGGTCGGCATCAATCGCGTTGGTCAGTGTCTTCACCAACGCGTCTTGGCCGATCAATTCGGCAAAGTTCTGGGGGCGGTACTTACGCGCAAGCACCTGATAAGGCTTTTGAGGTGCGTTCCGGTCCGGATTGGGGGTGGTTTTATCGCTCATGGCTTGAAACGGGCGCTGGGGACACGGGGCCGCGGCCTGAAAACTCCTATGTGTTACGACGGACGTGTCGCTATGGGTGGGAGACTGACAATGACCCGAGCAAAACCCGTTACGGCTGCTTCCTTCCGGACCTGACCGGGTTGGCGGGGCGCACGTCCACCACCAGCCTCCCAGGGCACTATATCAGTTTTGCCCACCCGCCCAGCAACAGAATCCAACCAATTAATTTACTTAAGAATCTGTAGAATCTGTGGAATCGGGTTTTTGACGGCGCGCTTGCTCCACCGAAGGCTTGACGTCATGGGCCCGGGTATAAAGAAGGCCGATGACCAGGGTATAGGCTGCAAACGCGCCAAACAAAATACGGTAGGCCAGCGCCGGGACCGCGGCATTGCCCTCACCCGTGGCAAAGAAGCCCATCAAATAGGCCGTGGAGAATTGCACGATGGCAACGCCGATAAATGTACAAAGATTAATCAGCGTCACCCCACGGCCGATCAGGTGATCGGGGTAATGGGCACGGCCAAGGGTGATATTGGTGATGTAATACGATCCGGCGATGCCATAGAGCGCCAGCAACACTGTCACCAGGATCAATGGCGGATGGGCCATCAGGGCAAGACTGGCCAGCAGTGACGCGCTGATCATCGTCCCGCCGATGACGACGAATTTGCGGCTGTCCAGCCAACGGTCCAGGGGGCCATAGACCAAAAGCCCAGTGACGCTTCCCGCCACCATGACCGACAGCACATGGCCACGCGCTATCGGCCCAAGCCCGTACACATCATGCAGATACGGCCCGCCCCAAACCCCGATCAGGGTGATCATGAGGGGATAGCCGACACTCGACATCAGCATCACATAGCCCAGACGCGGCAGGCGCAGGAGGGCGCCATAGCCCTTGAAAAATGATCCCAGATGTTCCGGCGCGCGGGCATGCCAGGGATGGCCAGGCGGCGCGTCCCGCACCGCCCAGAGCACCAAAACCGCCGTCACCAAGGTACAAATACCGGCAATGGCAAAGGATTGGCGCCACCCAACGATGCCCGAAAGCCAGGCCATCGGCGTCGTCGCCGACATCATGCCGATGGCGCCTGAAACGGCGATAAACAACCCGGCAATTTGGGAAAAACGCTCCGGCGCAAACCAACGCGAGGTCACCACCAAGGCACCCATCAGGGTCGAGGCAAAACCGATGCCGGTGACGAAGCGACTGGCAAAAAGCGCCGTATAGCCATCTGCCGCGGCAAAAGCGAAAGTCGCCAGTGCCGCCACTACCAACATCACCGCAATAGTGATGCGGGGGCCGTAACGGTCGAACAACATGCCCGACGGGATCTGGGCGACCGCGACCCCCAGGAAAAAACCGCCCGCCATGGTGCCGTAGGTTTCCACCGAGAGCTGCGTTTCTGCAATGATATCGGGGGCGACCACCGACACGGCGGCACGCATGAACTGGCTCATGGTGAGCGCCGCAGCAATCGCAGCGAAGATGGCAAGAGCACGGGATTTCATGAGGGGGGAAACAGGCTTTCCGTCTGAGGACCAAAGACACCACCCGTGGGCGACGCGGCGATCCTAGTGGGCCCCGTCCGGCTGAACAACACCCCACCGCAGTCCCCCTCACGCTCGGGGCGCCCTCAGGCCTAGTTTTGCGGCCCGGTTTTGCCATCGACCGAGGCCGGGTCTATCATGGCCGGCCACCCTCACCGGACGATTACCGGAGTCCCATGGATACCACCAGTCCCCTACCCCGTTTTGAACTGACCCGCATCGATCAAGAGACCCAAGATGATGAGGGCGCTGACGTCGTTGCCGGGCTGACGGCACCGGCAAAATCTCTCCCGTGCAAATATTTCTATGACGCCCACGGCTCTGAGCTCTTCGATCAAATTTGTGACACGCCCGAGTACTATCCGACCCGCACCGAATACGCGATCTTGGAAGCCAGTGCGGCTGAGGTCGCCAAAACCACCGGGCCCGCGGAACTGGTCGAATTGGGATCGGGTGCGGCGCGCAAAACGAGGCTGCTGCTGGACGCCTATTCGGTTTTGAACGCCAATTTGTATTTCGTGCCCATCGACGTTTCAGGCACCATGCTGATCGACAGCTCGCGTGAGTTGATCACCCATTATGACGACCTCTCCATTCACGGTATTGCCGGCACCTATGAACAAGCGCTCGAAGCCCTGCCGCCCACGCCGGGGCGCCAGCGGCTTTTCGTGTTTCTGGGTTCGACCATCGGCAATTTCGATGCCCCCCAACGCGGCCGCTTCCTGGGCCGCGTCTTCGATGCCATGCAGCCAGGTGATTACTTTCTGTTGGGGTTTGATCGCATCAAGGACCGGGATGTATTGAACGCCGCTTATAACGATGCCCAGGGAATCACGGCAGCATTCAACCTCAACATCCTCGCCCATCTCAATGCGCGTTTTGGCGGTGACTTCAATCTTGCACGCTTCAATCATCTCGCCTTCTTCAATGAAGAAAAATCGCGCATCGAAATGCATTTGGAAAGTCAGGTTGCCCAGCATGTCCGGCTTGCCGCTCTCGACCTTGACGTCAATTTCGCCGCAGGCGAGCGTATTCACACCGAAATCTCAACAAAATTCGACGCCGACAAACTGGCAACAGAACTGGGCGCCATCGGCTTTGCCCGGGCTGCAGACTGGTGCGACGAACGTCGTTGGTTTTCATTGATGCTTCTTGCCCGGCCATAAGGCCCCATAAGGAATCCACAGCAGATGAGCGGCGACAACACAGACGGCAACAATAACGGCGGTAATATAAGTAGGCAGGCGATGGCCAACAGCAATGTATTCGCCGGCGGGCTGTATGACCGCGCCGGACTCAAACGCAAGGACACGGCCTGGCTCGAAGGACTGCTTAATCACCCGGAAAGCCGGGTCATCGTGCTCTGGCGCGGCAAGCACCTGATCGTCGGCGATGGCACGACAAACGCGGCGCCGGTGTATCTCGCTTTCAATGAAGCGCTTCAACTGGCTAGTGGGGGTGGCTTAAACCCCATCCTGCTCGGCCTGCACGAAGAACGCGCCGTCTTCTGTGCCGATATTTCCCATCATGCCGAACCACTGACCCACCCCAGCCTTGCCGGGCGGGGCGATTTCTTTGAGGTCCGCGACGTCGCCGCCGCCATGGACCAGACCGAGGCGCAACTCATCGCCCAGGCGCGCGGGCTTCTCTATTGGCACCGCCGGCACCGGTTCTGCGGCGGTTGCGGGGCGCCCACCGAGGTGCAGGAGGCGGGCCATGTACGCGTTTGCACCAATAACGATTGCGCCATTCATCATTTTCCGCGCACCGACCCCGCCGTCATTATGCTGGTGCTGGCAGGAGAGAAATGTCTGATGGGACGCCGGCCCGGGCGTGAAAATTTCATGTATTCGACCCTCGCCGGATTCGTTGAACCAGGGGAATCCCTTGAAGAAGCCGTCGCCCGCGAGGTTTTAGAAGAAACCAATATCCACGTCGCCAATGTGCGCTATGCCCATTCCCAACCCTGGCCGTTCCCGGCCAATCTGATGCTCGGCTTCTACGCCGACGCCACCAGCACCGAGGTCACCGTCAATCCCGATGAGCTCGCCGATGCCCGTTGGTTTACCCGCGACGAAGTGCGCGAACTGATGGCGGTGCGCGATAAGGTGGAAGCGGCAAAGCTCGGTGGCGCTTTTCACCTGCCCAGGCCGATTTCCATCGCCCGGCGCCTGGTCGGTGAGTGGATGGATGGCCGCGCGCCCTAAAGCGCCCGATCCCTAACCTAATAAATTTCCAATATCGAACAACACCGCAAGGCCGAGCAGCGCGAACACTGCCGCCGCGATTCCACGCACCAGCTTGAGCGGAATTTTTGTCGCCGCAACGTCGCCAAAAAATACGGCCGGCACATTGGCCACCATCATGCCTGCCGTGGTGCCGAGCGTCACCAAGACGATATCGTCAAAGCGCGCCGCCAACGCCACCGTAGCGATCTGCGTCTTGTCGCCGATTTCAACCAGGAAGAAAGCAACCAGCGTCGTCATAAAGATGCTGGCACGGGAAGCCCCGATGGGACGGTCGTCCATCTTATCGGGGACCAACACCCAAGCGGCCATGGCAAGGAAACCCAACCCCAACATCCAACGTGTCCATCCCGGGCCGAGCCAGTCAGCGGCAAGCCCGCCCAGGGCCGCCGCCAGCGCATGATTGGCGAGGGTGGCAACCAAGATGCCAAGGACAATTGGCAGCACCACGCGGTAGCGCGCCGCCAGCATAATCGCCAGCAACTGCGTCTTATCGCCGATTTCGGCGATGGCAACGACGCCTAAAGAGACAAGGAAAGCATCCATGAAACGGCGCTAATGTTCCCTCACCCGCCCCGCCTGAACGGGTGGGCGGGGAAAGTGCCAAGGAGGCGGACTTTTTCTGAATAAAAATTCAGTTCCTCAAACGCCAATTTAAGCGGCGCGTCTTCCGGATGGCCCTCGACCTCGGCATAGAATTCGGTCGAGGCAAAATTACCGTCCACCATGTAGCTTTCAAGCTTGGTCATGTTGCAGCCATTGGTCGCGAAACCACCCATGGCTTTGTAAAGCGCCGCCGGAATATTGCGCACCCGGAACAGGAAGGTGGTCATCACCGGGCCTGCGTCACGGCCCGGGTCCACGGCCTCGCGCGCCAGCACCACGAAACGGGTGGTGTTATGGGCCGCGTCCTCGATGTTAGCCATGAGCGAGTCGAGGCCATAGATTTCCGCCGCCAATTCGGAGGCGATCGCCGCTTCGCTCACGTCGCCCTTCGCCGCGACATCGCGGGCCGCACCTGCGGTATCGGCATGGACCACCGGCTGAATACCGTGGTCATGCAAAAAAGCGCGGCATTGGCTGAGCGCATGGACGTGGCTGCGCGCCAGTTTGAGGCCCTCAATCGTCGCCCCCTTGGGGGCCAGCAAATGATGTTCAACCCTTTGAAAATGTTCGGCGATCATATGCAATTGCGCATGGGGGATGAGTTGGTGGATATCGGCAACCCGGCCGGCCACCGAATTTTCGATCGGGATCATCGCCAATTGCGCGCGCCCGTCTTCGACCCAAGCGAAGGTTTCCTCAAAAGTTACGCAGGCATGGGTCGTCATCTCGGGATAGACCCGCCGACAGGCAAGATCCGAATAAGCCCCCGCGTAGCCCTGAAACACGATTATTTGCTCTAGTGTTTGTTCAGGCGGCGCTGATGTTTTCTTAGTCGTGTTGGTCATTCGCGGGATGTCCCGTCCTTACCGGCCAGCAGCGCCCGGGCGCGCTCCAAATCGCGCGGAGTATCGACACCGAGCGGAACCGTGTCAACGAAGCCCACATCGATGCGCATACCGGCTTCGAGGGCGCGCAACTGCTCCAGCTTTTCACGTAATTCAAGTGGGCTGGGGGGGAGCTTGACGAAACGCGCCAATGCCGAGCGCCGCCAGGCATAGAGCCCGATGTGATGCCATAAGGGGCCGTCACCGGCGGGCACAGCACTGCGTGAAAAATAAAGCGCCCGGCCCGAGGTAGCTTGGCTATCGGCGGAGACCACCGCCTTGACCACATTGGGATCACTGCGCTCCCCCTCAATGGTGATGCGCGTGGCAAGGGTACCGATATCCACTGCGGGATCGGCCAACAGGGAAAGCGCGCGGCCCGGCAAGGCGGCATCAAGGGTCGGCAGGTCACCTTGCAGATTGACCACCGCGTCATGGCGACCACCCGGGTCAAAACTTTCAAGGGCTTCAAAGATACGATCCGATCCAGAGGGATGATCGGTCAGGGTCAGCACCGCAATGCCGCCTGCGGCAATGACCGCCGAAACGATCTCCGGCTCACCCGCAGCCACCACCACCGGACCGAGGTCCGCTTCCACCGCACGGCGCCAAACCTGGACGATCATCGGCACCCCGCAAATATCAGCGAGCGGCTTACCCGGCAGGCGCATGGACGCCATACGCGCAGGCACCAGCACGACAGGATTAGTGGGGGCGGTCATGTTCTCCTCAAGCGACAAAAAACCCATGATTTCAGGGCACTTAATAGATTAGAACGGTTCGCGCCCGGCGCGCCAGCCGAAACCACATGGCACGCTTTATAGGCGCCAATCCGGATTGGACAGGCCCGGCTCAAAACGTTACATTCCCGCCGCGGCCTCAACTAGGCCCACCCTTTCGCCCACCCGCCTACGCGGCACAGACAAGACCGGAGCAAGAGCAAGATGTCCGCATTTGAGTGGAACAAGGTCATCGGCGCCATCCTGGTAGCGCTTCTCGTCATCAAAGTTGCCGATATTTCCGGCAATGCCCTATTGCACGCCAAGGTCCCCGCCAAGCATGCCTATCCGGTGGCCGGTATTGCGCCCGCCAAGCCCGGGGCTGCCACGGCGATGAAGAAACCAGTGCAGCTCGCTGCCATTGGCCCGATGCTGGCCAAGGCGAGTGCCGCCGAAGGGGCCAAGTCGGCGCGTAAATGCGCGGTCTGCCATTCCTTCACCAAGGGCGGCGCCAATAAGGTCGGCCCGGCGCTGTGGGGCGTGGTCGGCAAGGATATCGCCTCGGCCAAATTTACTTATTCCAGCGCCTTTAAGGGCCTCAAGGGCAAGTGGGATTATGAGACGCTGAACAAGTTTCTCGCCAATCCTCGGGGCTTTGCGCCCGGCACTAAGATGGCCTTTGCCGGACTCAAAAAAGATGCCGAACGCGCAGGCGTAATCGCCTATCTCCGCGCCCAGGCCGATAACCCGGCGCCGCTCCCCTGAGCGGCGGCGGCAGCCGCGCATGCTTGGCATGACTGAATAACCGACATGCCGGCACCGCCAACGCCCCCACCACCGCCTGGGGACATCAACCGCTTCATCACCCTGGCCGAGGCTTGTGCCGACGCTGCGGGCGAAGTTCTTACCCGGTATTTTCGCCAATCCATCACGGTAGAAACCAAAGCCGACGCGAGCCCGGTCACTATCGCCGACCGGGAGGCGGAAACCGCCATGCGCGCACTGATCGGCGCGGCCTTCCCCGATCACGGCATCATCGGCGAGGAACTGCCGAATACGAATACGGACGCCCCGTTCACCTGGGTGCTCGATCCCATCGACGGCACCAAATCATTCATCACCGGCAAACCGAGTTTCGGCACCCTGGTATCGCTGGCCCAGGACGGGGTGCCAATCCTCGGCCTGATTAATCAGCCCATTACCCAGGAACGCTGGCTGGGGGCGATCGGCAGGGAGAGCACCCTCAACGGTGCGCCGGCGCGCACCCGCAACTGCGCCGCGCTGGGGGATGCCATGCTTTACACCACCAGCCCCTATCTGTTCCCGGGGGATACCGAGGCAGGTTTCCAGGCCTTGCGCGCCGGCGTCCGCCACGCGCTTTACGGCGGCGATTGCTATTCCTACGGACTTTTGGCGTCGGGCTTCGCCGATATCGTTGTCGAAGCCGGGCTCAAGCCCTACGATTATGCGGCATTGGTCCCCGTGGTCGAGGGTGCGGGCGGCGTGATTACCGGTTGGGATGGCGAAGCACTGACGCTTGCCTCCGACGGTCGGGTACTCGCCGCCAGCACCAAAACCCTCCACGACGAGGCCTTATCGATTTTGCAATCAAACTGACGGAGTAACATGTCGCGTTTTTGGCCCCTTGCGTTTTTCTTATGTGCCGGGGTTCTGGCCATGGCGCCCGTGGAGACCCCCCGTGCCGCTGAGGGCCCAGTTTTGCCGGCACACGGCATCGCCATGCACGGCGATCTGAAATACCCGCCCGGCTTCAAACATTTCAATTACGTCAATCCAAATGCGCCCAAGGGCGGCACATTGAAACTTTCGGCGCTACGTACCTTCGACACCCTTAATCCCTACACCCTCAAGGGGCTGGAAGGTGCCGGCGCGGGCCGGCCCTTCGAAACGCTGCTGGTCTCATCCGCCGATGAACCGTTCTCCGAATACGGCCTCCTCGCCGAAAGCGTTGAAACTCCCGACGACCGTTCCTGGGTGGTGTTCAACCTGCGCCCTCAGGCCCGTTTTCACGACGGCAAGCCGGTCACCGCCGAGGACGTCGTCTGGACGTTCAATACCCTGCTCACCAAGGGCCACCCGATCTATCGGCTCTATTACGGTGGGGTCGAGAAGGTAGCGGCCGAAGGCCCGCACCGGGTCCGCTTCACTTTCAAGCCGGGGATCAACCGTGAACTACCGCTGATCCTCGGTCAGTTGCCGGTGTTGGCAAAGCACGATTGGGACGGCAAGGACTTTGAAAAGACGACGATGACCGCACCACTGGGCAGTGGGCCTTATCGTGTCGCCGAAGTGGAGCCCGGTCGTTCGATCACCTATGAGCGGGTCAAGAACTACTGGGGCCACAACCTACCGGTCAATATCGGGCGCCATAATTTCGATCGCATCCGCTATGACTATTACCGCGACGGCACCATCGCGCTGGAAGCCCTCAAATCCGGCAATTACGATTTCCGCGAAGAAAACGTGTCCAAGTTCTGGGCGGCAAGCTATGACACACCCGCCGTAAGCGATGGGTTCCTCAAGAAAATTTTTCTGCCCCATCAGCAATCCACCGGCATGCAGGCCTTTGTCTTCAATACACGCAAACCCATCTTCGCCGACCGGCGGGTACGCGAAGCGCTTGCCTATGCTTTTGATTTCGAGTGGACAAATCGGGTGCTGTTCTTCGGCCAATATGCAAGGACCGAAAGTTATTTCTCCAATTCGGAGCTGGCGGCAACCGGTCTACCACAGGGGCAAGAACTGGCAATTTTGGAACGCTTCCGCGCGCAATTGCCCGTCGAGGTTTTCACCCGCCCCTATACTGTCCCATCAACCGGCAGCAAGCACGCGGGCTTACGCGCCAACCTGCTGAAAGCCATCAATATCCTTGCCGAAGCAGGTTGGGTGGTGAAAAACGGCGTGCTGGTCAACGCGAAAACCGGCACCCCGATGACGTTCGATATTTTGCTCCGGAATTCAAGCCTCGAGCGCATCGTGCTGCCGATGCTCGGCAACCTCAAGCGGCTCGGCATCATCGCTAGGGTGCGGACGGTCGACAGTTCCCAATATGAGAATCGGCGCAAGAAGTTCGATTACGACATGGTGAGCCATGTTTGGGGCCAGTCACTATCGCCCGGAAACGAACAGCGCGATTACTGGGCCAGCACCAGCGCTGATGTCGTCGGCAGCTACAATATACCAGGTGTGCGCGACCCGGTAGTGGATCAGCTGATCAGTGGTATCGTCGCCGCCAAGGATCGGCCCACGCTGATCGCCTATGTCCGCGCCCTCGACCGCGTGCTGCTGTGGGGGCATTACGTCATCCCCCACTGGCATATCAAGGGCGACCGGTTGGCCTTCTGGAATAAGTTTGGACGCCCCGCGATCACGCCGGCGCGGGGATACCAACTCGACGCCTGGTGGATCGATCCCAAAATGGAAAAGGACCTGGAAGCCGGCATAACCGAAGTCATGGCCAAGGGCACAAGTGTTGCCAACCCCAAAAAAGATGAAAAATCGAAGAGCGCACCGTGGGGCTGGATCGCGGGCGGCATGGCCGCGCTGCTCGCCTTGGTATGGCTAGCCCGGCGCCGGCGGCAGAGCAAAGACAAGGGGGCCACATGATCGCCTATATCGTCCGCCGCCTTGGCCTGATTGTCCCGACCTTGTTCGGCATCATGGTGCTCAATTTTGCCATCGTGCAATTCGCGCCGGGCGGACCGGTGGAACAATTGGTGGCACAATTGACTGGCACTGCGGAGGACGCGACTGCGCGGGTCAGCGGTGCGGCGCGAGAAGTGGGCACCGCCACGAACCAAGGCTTGCGACAGGGTGGTGACAGCACGTACCGAGGTGCGCGCGGACTCGACCCACAACTGATTGCCGACCTCAAGCGTCAATACGGCTTCGACAAGCCCGCCCATGAACGCTTCTTTCAAATGATCGCCAACTATGCACAGCTTGACTTCGGCACCAGCTTCTTTCGCGATACCAAAGTGATCGATTTGGTGATCGAAAAAATGCCGGTATCGATTTCCCTTGGTCTGTGGTCAACGCTGATCATCTATCTAATCTGTATTCCGCTCGGCATCGCCAAGGCGGTGCGTGACGGATCGCGGTTTGATTTTTGGACATCCTTTGCGATCATCATCGGCTATGCCATCCCCGGTTTCATGTTCGCAGTCTTGTTGATCGTGCTGTTTGCGGGGGGCAGCTACTTTGACTGGTTCCCGTTGCGCGGGCTGACGTCGGAAAACTGGGCCGATCTGTCATGGCCAGCGCGTATCGTCGATTATTTCTGGCATCTGGCGCTCCCCCTTACCGCGTTGATCATTGGCGGCTTCGCCACGCTCACCATGCTGACTAAGAACATGTTCCTTGAGGAACTCAGCAAGCAATACGTCATCACGGCGCGGGCCAAGGGCCTAAGCGAGAAGCGGGTGCGTTACGGGCATGTCTTCCGTAATGCCATGTTGATCCCCATCGCCAATATGCCTGAGCAACTGATCGATATCCTGTTCACCGGCGCGCTGCTGATCGAGATCATTTTCTCGCTCGACGGGTTGGGATTGCTTTCCTACGAATCGGTGATTAACCGCGATTATCCAGTGGTCTTTGCCACGCTGTTCATCTTCAGTCTGCTGGGGCTGGTCTTCAACCTGATCCGCGACGTGGTCTACGTGATGGTCGATCCGCGCATCAGTTTCGAGCGATCGAGCTAGGCGATGGCAAAGGACCGCATCCTAGGCATGAAACTGACACCGCTCACCCAGCGGCGGCTCGCCAATTTCACCGCCAACCGGCGGGGTTATATCTCACTATGGATTTTTCTCGCCCTTTTTGTCTTCAGCCTGTTCGCCGAGTTCATCGCCAATGACAAACCGATCTTGGTGAAATATGACGACGGCTATTACATGCCGATCTTCAAGATGTATCCGGAAACCACCTTCGGCGGCGAATTCCCGACGGAAGCCGACTACAACGACCCCGTGCTTAAACAATTAATCGCCGACAAGGGCTGGATGATCCGCCCGCCGATTCCGTGGCATCACACCTCGATCAATTACTATCTGCGCACACCGGCACCATCGAAGCCGAGTGCGATAAACCTTCTGGGCACCGATGATCAGGCCCGCGATTTATTGGCGCGGTTGATTTACGGCTTTCGCATATCTGTGCTGTTCGGACTGATACTGACGCTGGCATCATCAGTCATCGGCATCGCCGCTGGCGCGGTGCAAGGCTATTTCGGCGGCTGGGTCGACCTCGCTTTCCAGCGCTTCATGGAAGTGTGGTCAGGTATTCCCCGGCTATACGTGCTGATTATCTTGGCCTCCTTCATCGAACCAAGTTTCTGGCTGTTGCTGGGGATTCTCCTCCTGTTCAATTGGATGTCGCTGGTCAACGTTGTCCGCGCCGAATTCCTGCGGGGGCGCCAGCTCGATTACGTGCGTGCGGCAAAAGCCCTGGGGGTCGGAAACGTGGTGATTATGTTCCGCCATGTGCTGCCCAACGCTATGGTAGCGGCACTGACATTGATGCCGTTTGTGCTTAATTCCTCGATCACGGCGCTGACCTCTTTGGACTTCCTCGGCCTCGGCCTGCCGCCGGGTTCGGCCTCGCTCGGCGAAGTGCTGGCCCAGGGCAAGGCTAACCTGCAAGCGCCGTGGATCGGCATTTCCGGGTTCTGCGTCTTGGCTTTGATGTTGAGTCTCTTAATCTTTGTCGGCGAAGCCGTACGCGATGCTTTTGATCCGCGCAAGACATTGGGCTGATGGAATGGCGAAAGAAATGACGGAGACTTCCCACCTGCTTGATGTGCGCGACCTCGCGGTGCGCTTTCGCGGCACCGGGCGCGACACCGATGCCGTCAAGGGGGTGAGCTTCACTATTGACCGGGGCGAAAC
>JBLHLO010000031.1:0-12589 GCA_047621105.1 Alphaproteobacteria bacterium | reverse complement strand
TTGGCGCCGGCTTGGGCGACACCTTGGCCCGGGACAAACCCTCCAGCAATGACGACACAGCCGTTTCCGGCACCGTCGCCATCCACACATCGACCGCAGGCATGACCTGGTAATCCATGTTCCAGCCGTTATGAATACGGTAGTCGTTGCTAACATTGATCACCACCGGCCCCTTGCCAGCACCCGGCGGGAAGGCCTGCTGAAGGGTGCCGCCCGGATCAACCCAATCAAGGCATAGGACGGCATCGGATTGCTTGACCAATTCGAGCAACGATGGACGCAGCCGCCAACCGGTTTCACCGGCATAAAGCGGATGCGAGGTTGGGAAACTGGCCGCATCCTTGAGATTGGTGAGCACGCGCGCGCCAAGCCATTCGGCCAAAGCAATACGATCCTTCCAACCGTCTTCGGATCGGCTGACACGGCCCGACAGGATCAATGGGTTCTTGGCTTTGGCAAGCGCGGCAATAGCCTGATCTAGGGCTTCACGCGGCGGTTCGTTATTGCCGGCGGGCTGATAGCGCGAAACATCTTCCAACGCCGGCCAGTCCTCCATCTCCTGTTCTTGGATCGCGGAATCAAAATTGATGTAGACCGGTCCCGACGGGCGGGCGCGGGCAATGGCAAAGCCACGCCGCAACGATTCGACTGCCGCACCGGGTGAGCCCGGCTGGTCATCCCACTTAACATAATTGCGCACCAGCGCGCCCTGATCGGCCGAGGTATGAATCCAATCGATCCACGGGCGGCGCTTCATCGCATCCACCGGCCCCGTCGCCCCCAGCACCACCAACGGCATACGATTACACCAAGCCTGGAATACGGCCATTGAGGCATGCATCAGACCGACATTGGAATGAACGATGGCCGCGAGCGGCTTGCCGGTCACGGTCGCATAACCGTGCGCGATGGCGACAGCATGCTCCTCATGCAGGCAGACAATCATCTGGGGCGTCTCATTGCCGAGGTAATTGACCAAACTATCGTGCAAACCCCGGTAGCTGGCGCCGGGGTTTAGACATACATATGGGACGTCCTGTTCGCGCAGCGCATTGGCGATCACATCGGAGCCCCAAATCTTATTCCCGGCCTTGGAGGGTTTCTGGGGCGGCTTTTGCGGCGATTTAGACATGAGGTCTCCCTGATTTGGCTTTCGTCTGATCTGGTGGTTATGTAAAATATGACGATCATAATGTCATACGAAAACTAGTCCACCTCTCCCGCCGATCGGCGTCTAAAATCATAAAATAATCAACTAAGGCCATCGATGTCCAAGGACAGCACCCACGACAGTCGGGAAACCGAGCTCGATACTCCCGATAGCCAAGGCTTTCGCGCCATTGGTCAGCCCATCCGGCGCAAGGAAGATGCCCGTCTGCTGACCGGCAAGGGGCGCTTCAGTGACGATTTTGCCCGGCCCGGCCAGACCTACGCCGCCATCGTGCGTTCGCCTTATCCTCATGCGCGCATCCTAGGCATCGATAAAGCGCCCGTCCTCGCCATGCCGGGAGTCCTTGGGGTCTTTACCGGCGCCGATGCCGCCGCCGACGGGCTAAGCGCCATTGGCCATGACCCGGTGCCCACCACGAAATACGATATGAAACTGACCGGCCCGGGCGGCAGTCAAATTTTCATCGGCCCCCATTACCTGCTGCCCGTCGATAAGGCCCGCCATGTCGGCGAGGCCGTCGCCATGGTGGTCGCCGAGACCCGGGCCCAGGCGCTCGACGGGGCGGAAGCGCTTAGCGTTGATTACGAAGAACTGCCATTTAACACCGAAACCGCCAAAGCCTGCGCCCCGAGCACGGTGGCGGTCTGGGATGAGGTCGCCGATAATGTATTGGTCGATAGTTGGTTCGGCGACAAGCCTGCCACCGATGCCGCCTTCGCCAAGGCCGACCACATTATCGAAATGGAATTTCACGTTGATCGCGTCACCGGCGTGCCGCTTGAGCCCCGTGCGGCATTGGCCGAATTTGATCCCGCCACCGGTCGCTATACGCTCTGGGCAGGCTCAGGCGGTGCCGTACGTCAGAAACGTGAGCTGGCCGAAGTGATTGGTGTGCCCACCGATAATGTGCGCGTACTCAGCTATGACGTCGGCGGTAATTTCGGCACCCGCAACCGCGCCTATGTCGAATTCGGCCTGGTGCTCTGGGCCGCGGGCAAACTGAAGCAGCCGGTCAAATTTACCGCCACCCGCTCTGAAGCCTTCCTCAGCGATTACCAAGGCCGTGACCTGTTGACTACGGTTGCCCTGGCCATGACCAAAGAGGGCCGTTTCCTCGCCATGCGCGCGGATAATATTTCCAACGTCGGGGCGCGCTGTGTATCGCTATCGCCACTCGGCAAGGGCTCCGCCCTGATTACTGGTTCCTACGATATTCCAGTGGCCAGCCTGCATGCGCGGGCCGTCTTCACCAATACCATGTGCACCCAGGCCTATCGGTCATCGGGCCGGCCTGAGGTCAATTTTGCCCTTGAACGCCTGATTGACACGGCGGCGCGGGAGCTCGGTTTTGATCGCATCGAATTGCGGCGCAAAAACTTTATCGCGCCCGACGCCATGCCCTACACCAATCCCGTCGGGGCGTGTTACGACAGCGGCACCTATGAAGCCAATATGGACAGCGCCATGGCGCTCGCCGATTGGCAGGGGTTTGCGGCACGCAAAGCCGAGAGCGAAAAGCGCGGGCGGCTGCGCGGGCTCGGCATCGGCCATTATGTCGAATCTTCAATCGGCTCGCCGAAGGAACGCGCCGACATGTCGGTGACCACCAAGGACACCGTCGATGTCGTGATCGGCACCCAACCCTCGGGCCAGGGGCATGAGACAAGTTTTTCCCAGGTGGTTTCCGACCGGCTCGGCGTGCCGGTGGCCGCCGTCAATATCATCATCGGCGACACCGATGTGGTGAAGGCCGGTGGGGGCTCACATTCCGGCCGGTCCATGCGCCACGCCGGCACCGTCATCAGCATGGCAGCCGAGGACATGATCGCCAAGGCCCGGCGCATCGCCGCGCTGGCCTGGAATGTAGATATGGACACGGTATCGTTCGAAGACGGCCTCTTCACCGTACCCGGCACCAATCATTCGCTGGGGATTCTTGATCTCGCCAAGGAAGCGGCGAAAATCCAATTGCCTGACGATCTGAGCGATGGCCTCTCGGTCAGCCGCGACAACGAGATGCATGAACCCGTATTTCCCAATGGCTGTGCAATCTGCGAGCTCGAAGTGGACCCCGAAACTGGGGGCATCGACATCCAGCGCTACGCCACCGTCGATGATGTCGGGCGCTGTATCAATCCACTGATCGTCCACGGCCAAACCCACGGTGGCATCGCCCAGGGTGTCGGCCAGGCGATGTGGGAACAGGCTTATGTTGATCCCGAAAGCGGCCAGCCGCTGTTCGGATCCTTCATGGATTACGGCATGCCACGATCCGATAACCTCCCGTCATTCGATACCGAGATCGCAGAAGTACTGTCCCCGACCAACCCGCTCGGCATCAAGGCGGGGGGCGAAGGCGGCACCACCCCGGCATTGTCGGTAATCGTCAATGCCATCGTCGATGCCCTTGCCCCATTGGGGGTGCGGGATATCAAAATGCCAGCGACCCCGGTTACCATCTGGACGGCAATCCAGAACGCCAAGAAAAATACCGCGCGGGCGGCCAAATAACCGCCCCCAATAAAACAGGGAACTCTCCGACCATGACCGACATCAAATTAATCTGCTTTCCGGGCGCGCCTAACCTGCCGATTTTCGTCGCCGATGAAAAAGGCTGGTTCAAGGATGCGGGCATCACCATCGACCTGACGACTACGCCGTCATCATCCTTCCAGGCAGAGAATCTTGCGAACCGCACCTTCCAGATTGCCGGCACCGCATTTGATAATGTCATCGCCTATAGCGAGGGCCAGGGCGCAGCCAAGATCGAACCAAAACCTGATTTCATCGCCTTCATGGGCGCCACCCAGATTGAATTGGCCCTGATCACGGCGCCTGACGTGAAAACCGTAGCTGGCCTTAAGGGCCGCACCTTGGCGCTTGACGCATTGGCCACCGGATTCGCCTTCGTGCTTTACGAAATGCTAGACAAGGCGGGGCTTAAGCAATCTGACGTCGAGATGGTACCGGTCGGCGCGACGCCGCTGCGCTGGGAATCGGTCAAGGACGGCACTCATGCCGGGACGCTCACTATTGAGCCCTTTACATCGATCGCCCGCAGCCAGGGCTTCAATGTAGTCAAGACCAGCACCGACATGTTTGACGCCTATCAAGGTGGTTCTTTCGCCGCCAATCGGTCCTGGGCCGCGGATAATGCGGATACGGTCAAAGGCTTTATCAAGGGCTATCTTGCCGGACTTGACTGGGTTTTGGATGCCGCCAACCGCGACGAAGCTACGAAAACCCTATTGCGCAAGATGGATGCCATTAAACCGCCCGTCGCACCCAAAGTGATCGCCAATCTGGTCAATCCGCGCTCCGGCCTGACGCCCAAGGGAGCCTTCTTGGATGAAGGCGTCAAAACCGTATTGGACCTGCGCACCCGCTACGGCAGCGGCCCGGCACTCACCGACGCGTCGCGCTATATTAATCTCAGTTATTACAACGCCGTGACTGGCGCCTGAAGGGAAACCCCATTATGCAAATCCGCCGCATCGTTACAGGCCATGACAAAGACGGCAATGCCGTCGTCGTCAAGGATGAGGAAATGTCCAACGTCAAGGTTATGCCGTCCGGCAATAAGGGCTGTGTAATGTGGGCGACGGAGAGCACCCCGGCCGATGCCAATTCGGACGACGACCCCGCCTTGAAGGAACGGGGCCTTCCCCCGCCGGCAGGCGGCTCGGTGCTCCGTATTCTTGAGCTCGCGCCCCACAAGGATGCCTTTATGCACCGCACCGATACGGTCGATTACTGCATCGTGTTGGAAGGAGAATGCGTGATGCATCTCGATGGCGATGGGGAAGTCGCGATGAAACAGGGCGATATCCTAATCCAGCGCGGCACCTGGCATGGTTGGGAGAACCGCTCCAACGCGCCATGCCGTCTGGCCTTCATGCTGATCGACGGCACCCC
Organism: Alphaproteobacteria bacterium; assembly: GCA_047621105.1. Classification (GTDB taxonomy): domain Bacteria; phylum Pseudomonadota; class Alphaproteobacteria; order SMXQ01; family SMXQ01; genus WHSO01. The sequence goes on along the minus strand of JBLHLO010000031.1, from coordinate 7,503 downwards.
GCCGACCAAGACCCTGCACGAAACCCTGGCCCACTAACGCAAGTCTAGGGTCTTTAATCGACGAGCTTACGGAGCTCCGTCACTTCTTTGCTGGCGGCCTGTTGCAGCAACGCGCCATCGACACGGCCCATCAGGAAGCGGGCCCCCATATTGATCACGTCGGTCAGCATCGGCCCATCCTTGATTCCACCGACGCCCAAGGCCTTGCCGTGCTTCTTGCAGGCATCCGCCGTCTTTTGATAGGCATCGCGAATCTTCGGATGATCGAGCTTGCCGGGAATCCCCAGCTCCGCACAAAGATCATTGGTGCCGATCAGCAACATATCCACGCCTTTGACCGCGGCAATGGCATCGGCATTCGCGATCGCAGTTGGGCTTTCCAACATAACGATCAGGGTCGTGTTGTCATTGATCAAGCGATAAGATTCTTCAACCCCCACTGATTGGCCCGCCAACGGCCCATAGCCGGCGAGCGAGCGGGCACCCAAGGGCGGGTAGCAACAGGCCGCGATGCAGGCCTTCGCCGTTTCGGCATCATCCACATGGGGCACGATAACGCCCTGACAGCCACCATCAAGCACCCGGCTCATCCAATCGTGATCATGGGACGGCACGCGCGCCAGCGGCATGAGCCCGGCCAGCGCCGCAGCTTGTGAAATTTGTGCCACCTGATCGATGGTGAGGGATGAATGTTCCATGTCACAATAAATTGCGTCATAGCCGGCAATGCGGGAAATTTGCACGATTTCAACCGTGCGCGAAAACCGCACCGTGGCGCAGAGTACCAATTGCCCATCAGCCAATCGGCGCTTCATCTGGGCACCCAGCATGCCGTCCATGTTATTTGCCATGTTATTGGCCTTGTTATTGGCTTCAGTCATAGGTACCCTTCTATACAGCCGCAGATGGTGGTGGCGTCTTACCCAAGATATGATCAGCGGCTTTTTCTGCGATCATGATGACACAGGCATTGATATTACCTGACACGATATCCGGCATCGCTGAAGCATCGACCACCCGCAGATTTTCTGCCCCACGCACACGCAATTCCCCATCAAGAACCGCACCGTTATCCGCGCCCATGGCACAGGTGCCGCAGGGATGATGAGCCGTCGATGCCGTACGCCGGATAAAAGCATCAAGATCCGCGTCCGACTGCCGATCGGGGCCCGGGGCCACTTCGACCCCCCGGAAATCATCAAGCGCGGGCTGCGCCAGAAGATCGCGCCCGATACGCACGCCCCGGCGAAGGGTCTCCATATCCTTATCGACGGCGAAGAAATTCTGAAAAATGCGCACCGATGCCCGTGGGTCGGCCGAACGCAGACTAATCCGCCCGCGGCTTTCGGGGTGCAACAAGATCGGGCGCACCCCACAACGGTCGGCTTGGGGCTTGCGGATACCGGGGAACCAGAGATGCGGTGCGGTTGAAACCCCGCGGTAAATAATCTGTAGGTCCGGCGCATCAAGGCCCGGGACCGACCGGATAAAACTATGCAACCCACTGGGCAATTCAGTTGCCGGTCCGGTACCGAATAGGTAACCGCGAACCATGCTGATGGGCATGCGGTCGGCGCGCATTTCACGGGAAAATGGCCCATGCACAGGCCGTGTTCCGGCAACTTGAACGGCGATATGATCCTGTAGATTTTCACCGACGCGCGCGTGATCGATCACGGTTTCTATCCCCTGCGCACGCAATTGCTCAGCCGGGCCGATGCCCGACAACATCAGAAGCTGCGGCGAATTGAACACGCCCCCCGCCAGGATCACTTCTTGACTGGCCCGCACCTGGATCGGCCGACCACGGCGCAGATATTCGATGCCCACGGCATGGGTGCCGTCCATCAAGACCCGGGTCGCATGGGCACGGGTCACCAATGTCACGTTGCCACGTTTGAGCGCCGGTCGCAGATAAGCCACTGCAGCCGAACACCGCCGGCCGCGCCCGATCGAAGATTGGGTGCGGTTAATTTCTTCCTGACGTTCCCCGTTATGGTCAGGGGTGAAGCGAAAGCCTTGGGCTTCGGCCGCCACCACATAGGCGTCAAACAGCGGATCCGTAACCCGCGCGGCACGGACCTGGATTGGACCATCGCCGCCGCGCCAGGCATCTTCACCCTTTTCCCAGGTTTCCGCGCGTTTGAAATAGGGCAGCACATGGGCATAGGACCAACCATTGAGGCCCGCCTTCTGCCAACGGTCATAATCGCCACGATTACCACGTACCCAGCTCATGTGATTGATCGAAGACGAACCGCCGACGACCTTGCCGCGCATGGCTTCGATTGAGCGGCCGCCAAGGCCCGGCTCGGGCTCGGTATCATAGCCCCAGTCGTGGATACGGTGCTCATGCATGACACCAATACCAAGCGGGACATGAATCAGCGGATCAAAATCGCCGCCGCCCGCTTCCAGCACCAGTATTTTGGCATCAGGCACACCTGCGCTGAGTCGCTCGGCCAACACGCAGCCCGCCGAACCGGCACCTACAATGATGTAATCGAATTCTCCCGCGCTCAAAACGCTTGCCCCCATTTTTATGTATCGCCCGTTAATTCAATCCATAGAGCGCGCGGGCGTTATCCCAAAGGATCTTATCCACAGCCCCCTTGGGCAGGTCCGCGTTTTCACGCAGCAACCGCAAGGCTTCAATATCGCTGGAAAAATCCGAATGACCATAATCCGTGCCGATGACGATATTATCGTCGCCGGCACATTCCAACACACGCGGCAGATCATCGTTAGTCTGGCAGGTTACATACACGCGGTTGGCGGCAATCGGGTTATCGGGAAGCCGCTTCCCCCTCTTGAGGGCACGTTGGCGCATATCATTGACGAGGAACGGCAACCAATCGGCACTGGCCTCGATGATGCCCCAGCGCAAACCCGGAAACTTATCGGGAATACCCGCCATTAAAATCGAATGGACCGCACCGATCATGGGCAGCTTGAATTTGGTGAAGGTGGTGTCCTTGTTATAAAAATCATGAACACTGAAGCTACCATTGCCGAGATGCGGGCAAATCGCGAGGTCGAGCTCTTGCGCAATCTCATAGAGCGGAAAGAAATATTCATCCGATAAGGGGCGCTCACATTCAAGTGGGCGCATGAACACGGCACAAGCGCCGTTTTCCTTGCCGAATTCCAGCTCGGCGCGCAGCTTATCTTGAGCCATGAGCGGCGGGACCACCGCCCAGCGCAGCCGCCCATCACCCATTTTCCAGATGTCGGCGAGCCAACGGTTGTAACTGCGGCACAATATATGATCGAGGCGGGCATTATCGGCGATCGGGCGCAGCAGCAGGGTCGGGAACAACACCTGCACGTCCACTTCAAGATCGTCCATATGCTTTAAGCGCGCGCTCACGCCGCGCATCTCGCGAGATTCTTCACTGGTATTGGAACCAACATTGCGGTCGCGGTTATGAACGCGGCCGTTGATGACCCAGAATTCCTCCTGCAGCTTATTTTCGACGTTGTGAATCTCTTGCCCGGCGATACGCCGGGTCAGCATCGGCATCAATTCCGGGGCCTCATCGGCAACCAGGGCCCAGGTCTCCATGGATTCTATGACATGCGCATCGGCGTCTACGATCGGCATTGCGATCCTCCCTCTTCATTCTTGCCCGGCAATTTAGGCCCCGGGACCCGTATTTTAGCGCCCCAGACACTATGGAGGATAGGCCCTTTCGGCCCTGACCCCAGGGTAACAGGGCACTGCACAGGCCCGGAAAAGCTGGTACCCTGACCCCCTATGCGGTTCCCCGCATGACCGGCCCCGATCTGCGGGCCACTAGTATTCTATTTGGCACAACATAATCTGGATGACCCCGATGAGCGACACTTGGCAAATTCTCAAAGAATGGCCCGAACTGATTTTGGACCGATTGACCGATGCAGGCGTCGCCCGCATCACCCTCAACCGCCCCGAAAAGCGCAACGCGTGGAACGCGGCGATGGTCGAAGCATTCTTTGAATCCCTTGAAATTATCCGCGATGACAAGGAACTCAAAATCGTCATTACCCGTGGCGCGGGCCCGGCATATTCCTCCGGCCTGGATCTGCATTTCCTTAAAGAGGCCAATTCGGCGCCACGCGATTGGGATCGACCAACCCCGACCATCGCCCTGGCCGAAGCCTTACGCGCATTCCCCCGCATCGTCATGGCCCAGGTCCATGGCTACTGCCTTGGCGGGGCGCTTGGCATTATCAATTGCCACGATCTGGTGATTGCCGCCGACGACGCCCAATTCGGGATGCCAGAAGTGCTGCGCGGTTCGTTCGGGCAGTTGGTGACCAGCACCCTCATTCACGGCGGCATTCCGATGAAGAAAGTTGCTTATCTGCAGTTGGTGGGCCGCAACCTATCGGGCATCGAAGCCGATCAGCTGGGAATCATCTCCCAGGTCGTGCCGGCAGCGGAACTTGAAACCACGGTCATGGATATCGCGCGCGGCATTGCGGCACGGCATCTGGCCCCACTCGAGCATTCCAAGATCACCGTGCAAATGGGCCGCGATCTCAGCCTAAGCCAGGCAATCCAGCTGGACCAATTGGTCGGCCAGCGGCTGCGCCGGGCGGTGGACCCCACCGGGGACGTGGACGGCTATCTTAAATCGCAAAAGGGCGGGCCGAACCTCACCTACAAGCGGCCCGACGTCTAAAGCCCCCGGCCCATCCCCGCTCACCACGGCAGGGGAATATTGGGCTGGTAAATGCCTTGCGGATATTCGAGCGTCAAAAAGAACGACATGATCTGCAAAAGGGCGACAAAGAGGAACGCACCGAGGGTGCACCCACCATAAGATAGGCGCGCCTTGACGCGCAAAAAGGTGAAAATGAAGATCGCCACCGCGATGACAAAACCGAACAGGGCTGCAATCCCCATCATACCAAGCAACCACATCAGATAATGTTCGCTGGAATATTTCGCCCCACCCTGGACGGCGATTTCGCGCTCAAGATCATAAAAAATTGTATCCGGTTTTTTCTGACGCCAAAGGCCGATACCGATCGGCACCAGCAATACCAACATGATCGCCAGCGCGATCCGTGGGTACAGCGCGGTGGCGTATTGCCATTTCAAACTTTCGTATAAAACGAAAAGGGGAACGGCGAGAACCAGCGCGTAAAACGCGATCTGCGGCGTGCGATTATGGGGAGAATGGACGCCGGTTTCAGTTACTTCTGTGCCGTGCACCTTGAAACGCAGCGCGGCATAGATCGAAAAGAGCGTCAGCACAATAAAGACAATCACCAACGGACGGCTGAGGAAACTGAAACCATAAATTTGCGTCGTGTGATAGATCGCCGCCTCAACCTTACCCGAAAGAACGTAGCCGATCAGCAGTGCCGGACGCGGCCAACCGAACCGCTTCATGTAAACACCAAGGGTCCCCAGCGTCATCAATGCGATCAAATCACCCCAGTCGCGGGTCGCCTGAAAGGCGGCAAAGAAAATTAAGCCAAACATAAAAGGGGCGATAATCGCGTATTTGATCGTCGTCAGCAGCGATATTGGCCGCGCCAGCAGCAGGCAAGTGCCCGCCCCAATGATGTTCCCTATGGCGACTGACCAGATCATGATGTAGGTGAGATCAAGATGCTCGGTCACCATTTCAATGCCGGGCTCTATACCAATCAGGATAAATCCGCCAAGCAACAGCGCCATGGAGCCCGACCCCGGAATGCCGAAGAGCAGGGTCGGGATAAGCGCCCCACCTTCCTTGGCATTATTCGCCGCTTCCGGTGCCAACACGCCACGCACGTCGCCGGTGCCGAAGGTTTCCTTGTTCTTTGAAGTCTGGATCACGTGGCTGTAAGCGATCCAATCGACCACCGCGCCGCCCAGCCCCGGCAAGGCCCCAACAATGGTGCCGATGACGGCACACCGCAGCACAATCCACCAATGACGGAAGGTATCCTTGAGCCCTTCCATCCAGCCCTTACCTAGGACCCCGGTCTTGGAAATGGTCTGATGACGACGCAACAGATCCACCACTTCCGGCAAGCCGAACATGGCGAGGCCAACGATGATCAACGGCACGTGATCACTCAGATAGACCGTATCGAAAGTCAGGCGTTCAACCCCTGTCGCCGGGGTTGAGCCGACCGCGCCCAGCATCATACCGAGACAGCAGGTCGCCAGGCCCTTCATGGCGCTAGAACCGGTCAACATGCCCACCATACTGAGCGCCAGCACGATCATCATCATCTGTTCGCCGAAGCCGACCGCCAGCAGGATCGGCATCGCCGCGAAAATGGCAAAGGTCAAAACGATAGCGCCGAACACGCCACCAAATAACGAGGCCGAAAATGCCGCGCCGAGCGCGCGGGCCGCCTCGCCTTTTTTAGACATGGGGAATCCATCGACCACGGTGGCCTGAGAACCGGCGGTGCCGGGGATGCCCATGAGCACCGCGGGGAAGGTATCAGATGTTGTGGTGACCGATTGCAGCCCGATCATCATGGCCAGCGCCTGGCTCGGCTCCATGCCAAAGACGAAGGGCAGCAGGATGGCGAGACCAGCGGAACCGCCAAGGCCAGGCAAAATACCCAGCGCCAGCCCGAGGTAAACACCGAGCACGAGATAGAACAAGTGCCAGCCGCTTACCAGGCGGATCAATGATTCAAACAGAACGTCTAGGATAGCGGCCTCCCCAGGACCGGAATAGGACGGCCGGCGCCACAAGGGCGCCGGCCGATACGCGTTTGCAGCACTAGAGCTTCACGTTGAACTTGGTCTTAATATAAGCCTTGAGCCATTTTTGGACCTCAGGCGGGAAACCGACTGCGGCTGTGACCGCGTCGTTGGCTTCCTTGCCGAAGACCTGCGGATATTTGCCGAGGATCTTCTTGGCGCGTTTCTTGAACTCCTTATCCTTGACCGACATCTTCGCCGCCTTGACATAGGCATTGTAGATATCATCAGGGGTACCCTTAGGCAGAGCAAAGCCCTTGGACGCGGTCACGGACATAGCGATGAAAGCCTCAAGCGCCCGCCAATTGGGGCCGGACGGCGCCTTACCGTTCATCTTTTCATAGACCTCAGCCACCGTCAGGATATTGGGGAACACGGGATCGCGCGCAATCTTTCCGCCTTCCGGATAACCCAGGGTGAACAGGGGCTTGACGATGCCCTTCTTCTCGAGCTTGCGCACCTTGCGAAGGTAGCTATTTGACGAATCGTGACTAACCTGCAACTCGCCGCGCTGGATCGCCTTGCGCGCCGCACCACGCGCCAGACCGAACACCGTCTCGACATTCATACCCAGTAATTCAAAGGCAAGGATGATGCGCAGCTCACTCGAGGTCGGTGTCTTGGCACCGTATCGGAGCACCTTGCCTTTGAGCGCCTTGATATCCGCCACCGAGTCCATACCTTTGACGCCGGTTTTGGTCGCCGCATAAACGATGGTGCCACGTGGCGACACCATGAATTGGCGCCAGCCTAGCATGTCAAATTTGCGCTTCTTACCGGCGAATAATTGACTGGCCATG
>JBLHLO010000030.1:0-12725 GCA_047621105.1 Alphaproteobacteria bacterium | reverse complement strand
ATGCGTTTGTCGGCCATGGCTTCAGTCATGGCTTCGGCGAGATAGCGACCGATATCGTTATGGTCGCCCGGCTCACGGCCATAGATGAATTCCGATACGCCGCCCGAAAAGGTCACAAAATCAGGCGCCGGCTTTTTCGGCAAGGGGTCGGTCACCATCAGGTCCTTGGTCAGACCTTCCGGATCCTGCTGCATGATGGCGGGCACCAGGGCCGAGACCATGGTGCCGGCAATCTTGCGGATTTCGTCTTCGGATAGTTTCTTACCCATGGCCAGTTCAACGCCGGCGGCTTTGGCATGGATGAAGGCAGGGCCTTCAATACGGACAAGCTTGCCATCGTCATCGAAGGCGATCAGCCGGCCGCCGACCTCCATTGCCGAGGTCGCCAGCAAACGCCCGCCGTGACATAGGCCCAGCTTGGTGGTGCCGCCGCCTATATCGATGTTGAGGACGTTCTTGTGATCCTTGCGTGACAGCGCGATGGCGCCTGAGCCGTGCGCGGCCATGGCCGATTCCATGTGATGGCCGGCCGAGGCGGTAACGAACTTGCCCGATTCCTCGGCGAATAGATGGGTGATGGCCTCTGCATTATTACGCTTCAAGGCCTCACCGGTGAGGATCACAGCCCCGGAATCGATGTCTGAACGCTCAAGCTTCGCTTCCTTGTAGCCCGCTTCGATGAAGTTCTGCAGGAACCCGACATCGATGGTGTTGTCGGATAAATAGGGGGTCAGTAGGATGGGGGAGCGCCACAGGACCTCACGGTTGACGACAACAAAGCGCGATGACAGCGCCGTGGTGAGCCGCTGCAAATGAACCTTAGCGAACATCAGATGCGAGGTGGAGGAGCCTACGTCGACACCAACGGTCACCAGCTCAACATTGTCGGCGGCCCAGATGGTGTCGGCGATTGCTTGCTGGTCTTCCGGCGACATATGGCCGTGGTCAAAGTCGAGATCATGCATGGCTAAAAAACTTTCCTTTCAGGTGATGAATGCCGCGCCCTTTGAGTGCGGCTTGCTTATATTTTATATTTCGATTCGTCTATGTAATCGGCCATGTCTGAACGCACATTGGTCTCTTTGATATGGTCAAGCCAACGTTGGTGCAGGCGTGGATCTTGGTCTTCGTATTCGATCTGCCGACCTCCCTTCTTGATATCACCATCGGCGTGACCGGCAATACCCTGGCGGCGAATGGTGGAGAATGGATAGCGGCGTGATCCCATGCCGATGGCAAGGTAACGGGCCGGTTCCGGCGCGGTGTTGAAATGCTGATGGAACATCCATTGCGGTGGGGCGTACATGATGCCGTGGCGCCACGGCACCTCGACAAAATCATCCTCGCCCTCATACCAAAGTAGCGTGTAGCCGGTGCCGGTGACCGCCCAGATATGAATACCGTCACCGTGGCGATGGCCTTTCTTGTAGCGCGCCGTCGGAATTTCCGAGGTATGGGCGTGGAGTGTGCCATCGGCCAGGATAAAGGTGATATTGGAGCCCCCGGCGCCGCGTTCGACCCAGGTAATCAACTCAAACGAAGTCAAATCGGGAACGAAAGTGGTTTCCCACATATGGCGGCCGGGCTTAATCGCCGTGAAGTCGCCGTCGCCTTGATAATATTTGGGATCGCCCATGCGGTCTTCGAAAACAAAGTCGTTATCAAAGACGAACTTGTCGTTATGGAAGAGGCTCATGATCAAAGGCGCATAGTGAGTGCAGGCGAGTAGGGCGCGCTCGGAACCGGAGCCGTTGTAAATCTGATAACCGGCATTGAGGGGCAGGGCGAAGAGGCTTTTGGGTCCCCACTCAAAGGAATGGCGCTGACCGTCGGGCATCTCGATGGTGGTCGATCCATGACCTTCCAGTACGTAGACGAAGCATTCGTACATATGCTTCATCGGCGCGGTGCGTTTGCCGGGCGCAATGTCGAGTGCATAGGACGAACAATGATCGCCACGTCCCTTAACGTGCAGGAAAGCGCCATTGCAGTCGAAGCGCGGCCAAGGACCGGTTTCCGCTGCCAGCACGTCAATACCAAAGTCTTCGTGGATGGGCGGGCCTTCTGCTTTTACCCAGTCGAGATAGGGGTCAAGCAGGAACCGTTTCTCATGATCGGTCTCGAGGAGTTTTATTGTGTCCTCTGCCATTTTATCCCTCCCTTTGATGCGGCCTGTACCGTCTTAAAATTTTAGTATTTCGATTCGTCGATCGAGTCGCCCATCAGCGACTTGACCTGATTCTTGGCCAATTCCTTGAGGAAGATTCCATGGATGCGCGGGTCCTGATCTTCGTATTCGACCTGATTCCCCCCGTCCTTGATCGATGTATCAACCCCTTGATCCCAGATCTGGCGTTTGACCGCAAACAGCGGATAGCGGGTCGAACCCATTTGTACGGCGAGATAGCGCGATGGCGTGCTGGTTGAATTAAAATGCTGGTGGAACATGTTTTCAGGCGGCGTGTAGATCACCCCATGGTGCCAGTCGACGCGTTTGAAGTCTTCGTCGCCATCATACCAGAATAGGGAATAGCCCTGGCCGGAAACGCAATAGACGTTGGTGCCGGCGGTGTGACGATGGCCCTTTTTATACGTACCAACCGGCATCTGGGAGGTGTGACAGCCGATGGTGCCGTCGGCCAGAATCCAGCGTAGGTTGGTCGATCCCGGGCCGCGCGCGTCCCAGGCCTTGAGGTCGAAGCTGGAAATGTCGGGGACAAAGTTGGTTTCCCATTGATGGCGTCCCGGTTTGACCGGTTTTAACTGGCCTTCGCCGGTGAAATAGCTGGGATCGCCCATCCGTTCTTCGAACGGGATCGGGTTGTCCCAGATGAATCGCTCACTGCGAAACAGGTTCATGATGAAGCGCAGGTCGTTGTTACAGGCAAGCCGGACCCGTTCAGATCCCGACCCGTTAAAATGCTGGTATTTCAGGTTGAGCGGCACCTGGAAGAGCGAGTTAGGTCCCCATTCAAAAGTGTGGCTCTGGCCATTGGGCAGTTCGACCTTGGTCGAGCCGTGCCCCTCCAATACGAAAATCACTTCTTCGTAGACATGACTTAATTGGTTCGACTGGCCGCCAGGCGGGATTTCGAAGAGGAAGGTTGAGACGTAGTCGTCACCGCCGGCCAATTCACATATGGTACCGTTCATGCCGAACCGCGCCCAAGGGGCGGTTTCGATGTTGAGCAGGTCGATGCCGAAATCTTCGACGATGGGCACCGCTTGACCGGCACACCAATCGAGAAAAGTGTCTTGTAAATAGAAGTTGCCCGCTATTTCTTCGGACATATGGCCCCTCCCTGAATTGAGGCTATTTTGAAAATGCGGGCCGCGGGTCCGGCGTATGCCGGTGCCCACAGCCCAATGATGTGCAAGAACGTGAAAACCGATTAGGCGGGCTGTTTAATGATGATCTTACTTTCATCAAAGATGTCGCTCATGTTCGACTTGACGCCGTTCTTGTTGATCTCATTGAGAAAGATTTCGTGGATACGCGGGTCCTGGTTCTCGTACTCGATCTGATTGCCACCGTCCTCGACACTGGTGTCAACGCCGCCGCCAAACAATTTGCGCTTGCTGTCTACGAAGGGGTAGCGCATGGAGCCAAGGGCGATCGCGAGGTAGCGTGCTGGATTGTCTCCGGTATTGAAATGCTGGTGGAAGATGCCGTCGGTCGGCACGAAGACGACCCCGTGTTCCCAATCGATGCGCTGGTATTCATCGCCATCCTTATGCCAGAACAGGGTGTAACCGGTCCCCTTGACGGCGAACACGTAGAAATCGGCGCCGTGGCGATGGCCCTTCTTGTAGGACCCCACCGGCATTTCCGACGAATGGGCATGCATGGTGCCGTCGGCCAGGATGAACTTCATGTTGCCCGAACCCTTACCGCGGGCATCCCATGCCTTGAGCTCGAAACCGGCGAGGTCAGGCACAAAATTGGTTTCCCACATATTGCGGCCAGGTTTAATGGGAATGAATTCGCCTTCGCCAGCGAAGTAGTTGTGGCCACCGGCCCGTTCTGCAAACGAGAAATCATTGTTGAAGATGAATTCTTCGTTGTGGAAAAGATTGATCATTAGCGGCAGGTAATTGACCGAAGAGAACAGCGCCCGTTCGGTGCCCGAACCGTTAAAGTGTTGATAGCGGCAGTTGAGCGGTAAGGCGAAGAGGCTTTTGGGGCCCCATTCGAAGGTATGCTTTTCCCCGTCCGGGGTTTCAATCACGGTCGAGCCGTGCCCTTCGAGCACATAGATGGTTTCTTCAAAGACGTGCTTTTGCGGGATGGTCTTGGTGCCCGCCGGCATATCGATCAAGAACATGGTGGTAAAGTCGCCACGACCATAGAGGTGCACGAGTGCGCCATTGACGCCGAAGAGGTCCCAAGGCTTGGTCGGCACATCGAACAGATTGATGCCGAGCCCTTCAGCGATCGGCACGTTCTGTGCCGCTGCCCAATCCCCATAGGGATCCAGCAGGAACTTCTTATCTTTCATGGTCTGCATCTGCTCGCCCATTTAGTCGGAACTCCTTGAAAATCTTTGTTGGTATTGACTTGGAATTGGGCCGCAGAATACCACAGCGCGCGCTAGAGAAAAGGGCGGTCCCGCATTTTACGGCACCGCCCTTCCACTAATATAACTCACTGAAATTAAAAGCTTTTCTGGGGCATCTCAGCGGCACTAAGTGCCCGGCCTCTTGAGGCGGTCTTTTTCAGCCCGCCGGAGGTGCAGAAAGGCTCAGCGGCGAGAGGTTTTCTTGGCCTTTTTAGCCTTTTTGGCGGGGCTCTTTTTCTTGCCTAATTTCTTGAGTTGCTTGTTGAGCACGTCCCCGGCATCACCGATTCCGTTGAGATAAACCTCCCAGATGCGCAGATTCTGATCAGCCAGTTCCAGCAACCGGTCTTCCATCTTCAAAGCGCGGGCCGACTTGCCGAGTTGTTTCCAGCCGATATCCGAATGAATTTCATCGGCTTCGTTGTGAATCTTGAAAAATTTGAGCTCCGCATCGGTCATGAAGGGATAGAGCTTCTTCCAACGTACGCGCTCCAAACCGAGCCAGCCATGATTGCGAAACACCCCCTTGCCGTAGCCGCGCAAATTGGTGCGCTCCGATACCACGTTGGCCAAGAGCCCCTCAAGCCAGTGACAATTGGCCATGACGCCCATCCACGCGTTCCAGGCAAGCTGGGTCGTCGGCAGCGGTTTGGCGGCCCTGATCTTGGCGCGCGACATGCCGGCGGCGACACCAACGTTTTCCAGCATCAGCCAATGGGGCAGGCCGCCGCCGAACTCCACATCCGCAATCAGTTCCTCATGGCAGGCGCCCAGAATGCGCATGCGTACGTCCCAGTCGGGCGTATTGGTGGCGACCTTCAGCTTGAGGACCGAATTGCGTTGACGGGTATTCAACCGATGCTGATAGACGAACATATGTGCCCGGCCGTCGTTATAGGGCTCGTGGATGTAGCGCACACGATTGCAGAAATCGTCGAGGATATTATCGAGATCACGGATGAAACCGGTGGCCTTGGGATCGCGGGGCATGGGGTGAACTTTCCTTTCTAGATTTTCTCTTTGCTGACTATGGAATATTGAGAACGATTTTACCGAATTGCTCGGCTCGTTCCAGTCGGTCGAATGCGGCGGTAGCATCGTCGATATCGTAAACGCTGTCGATCACGGGTTTAAGCCGCCCTTGTGATACCAGTTGCATCAACCGGCGGCATTCTTCCATGTTGGCGGTGGTTGAACCGAAGATTTGCAACTGACGTACAAAGATACGCTGCAGATCGGCGGGCGGGCCGCCGCCGGTGGTTGCGCCGACCACCATGATGCGTCCGCCCCAACCGGCGGCGCGCAGGCTCTGGTCCCAGGTGGCCGCACCGACATTATCGCAGATCACATCGGCGCCGCGACCATCGGTCATGTCGCGCACCCGTTTCCAGATCGTCTCGGTGTTATGATTGATAGTTTCATCGGCGCCCATATCGCGTGCGCGGGCCAGCTTCTCATCGCTCGACGAGGTGACGATCACCCGAATTCCGGCCAGCTTGGCCAGTTGCAGGCTGGCCAGGGCGACACCGCCACCGATCCCGATAATCAGCATGGTTTCACCCGGCACCATCGGATGTTTGGAGAAGATTTGGCGCCAAGCAGTAAGATGCCCGACCGGGAGCGCCGCCGCCTCATGCCAGGTGAGGCTATCGGGGATCGGTACGAAATTATGAGCCTTCATGGACAGGTATTCGGCATAACCGCCATGGCGCTGTTCGCCGATGATGCTGATGTTGCGGCAATAGGGTTGCTCCCCGGCCAGGCAATAGTCGCAAGTGCCGCAAAATTCGCTGGGAAAGGCGATAACCCGCTGGCCCGGCGTCAGGTTCGAGCCGGGGTCGGCTTCCACGACTTCGCCCGCCGCATCCACCCCCAGCACCATGGGCATGGGGTGGCTGATGCCCTTGCCGATATCGCGGACGTAGAGATCGACATGGTTGAGGGCGGCGGCGCGGACCCGGATCAAGGCGTTGCCGGGGGGGCGTTCGGGTATGGGAAAATCACGGACCGATAGACCGTCGCGTCCGCGTTTGTCCAATACCACCGCTTTCATCTGCTTAATTTCCTTCGCACCCGTTGGGGCATATGTGCCCGCGCTTTGAGGGCGGAGCATAAATGCTCGCGGCCATAAGTGCCATAACCGACAGTCCAATTAAAGATATGCAGATCAGCTATGCTGATGGGGGGCGTGACAAGGAGCCCATGAAACCTTATGTATGATCCAAATTTCCGGCCCCTTCGATAAGCTTGGGCCGGACCCTAGAAATGGGCAAAGAGGTTGACCGTGGACGCTTTTATCTGTGATGCCGTACGTACCCCCATTGGCCGTTATGGTGGCGGTCTATCGAGCGTGCGGCCCGATGATCTGGCGGCGCTTGTCATCCGTGCGCTGGCCGAACGCAATAAGGGTTTGGACCCGGCGGCCGTGGACGACATAATCTTCGGCTGTGCTAACCAGGCCGGGGAGGACAACCGCAACGTTGCGCGTATGGCGGCGCTGTTGTCGGGGCTGCCGGAAACGGTCACTGGCGTGACTGTCAATCGGCTCTGCGGTTCCGGTCTTGATGCGGTGGGTGAAGCGGCGCGCGCCATCAAGGCGGGCGATGCAGATTTGATGATTGCCGGTGGCGTCGAAAGCATGTCCCGGGCGCCCTTCGTCATGGGTAAGGCGGACACCGCTTTTTCCCGTAATGCCGAAATCTATGACACCACCATCGGCTGGCGTTTCGTCAATGCGCAGATGAAAAAGCTCTACGGCGTCGATTCGATGCCCGAAACCGGTGAGAATGTCGCCCAGGATTTCCAGATCAGCCGTGAAGACCAAGACGCCTTCGCTTATCGCTCACAGATGCGCGCCAAGGCGGCCCATGAATCGGGACGTCTGGCCAAGGAGATCATCTCCGTCACCATTCCCCAGCGGCGCGGTGATGCCAAAGTCGTGACATTGGACGAGCATCCCCGCCATGACAGCACAATGGAAGCGCTGGCCAAGCTGCGTCCGTTGTTTGGCGAAAATTCGACCGTCACCGCGGGCAATGCATCAGGCGTTAATGACGGTGCCGCAGCGCTGATTATCGCTTCCGAGGCGGCGGCCAAAAAACACGGCCTGACCCCGCGTGCGCGGGTCATCGCCATGGCCACGGCAGGCGTCGCGCCGCGCATCATGGGCGTCGGCCCGGCGCCGGCGACGGAAAAGCTGCTCGAACGCACGGGCAAGAAAATCGGCGATATCGACGTCATTGAACTGAATGAAGCCTTCGCCAGTCAGGGACTTGCCGTCATGCGGCGCTTGGGCCTTCCCGATGATGCCGAACACGTCAATCCCAACGGTGGGGCCATTGCACTCGGTCACCCGCTCGGCATGTCGGGCGCCCGTCTGGCGCTGACGGCGACCCAGGAGCTTCATGAACGCGGCGCCAAGCTGGCCGTCTGCACCATGTGCATCGGTGTCGGCCAGGGTATCGCCATGTTGTTGGAAAAGGTCTAGCGCCCATCGGTCGGCACGGGTTAGCCTGATCGTCAAAGCGGGGGCCATCACCCGCATAGGAAGGGTTATGCCATGTCCATGTCCACAGCGACGCCCAGTACGATGAAGATCACGTCACTCACCCCGATCATCGGGGCGGAAATCACTGGCATCGACGTCAAGGGCTTGAGTGATGAAGGCACGATCGCCGCCATTAATCAGGCGCTTCTCGATCACCTTGTGGTGGTGATCCGCGATCAAAATCTCACGCCGCCAGAACAGATCGCCTTTAGCGAAAATTGGGGACCGCTGGTGCGCCGCATCGCCACCGATTTTCTGCATCCGGAATTTCCTGATGTGCTGGTGCTGTCGAACCGAATGGAGGGCGGCAAACCCGCTGGCGCGACCGAAGCTTACGCCGGCTTTACCTGGCACACGGATCTGACCTATGCCGAGCGGCCGAGCCTGGGCTCCCTGCTGCATGCTTTGGAAGTGCCCGAAGAAGGTGGCGACACGGCCTTTGCCAATATGTACTCAGCCTATGAAACCCTGCCTGAAGCAACGCGGGCCAAGATCGATACCCTAAAGGCGGTCCATATACGTGACCGGCGCAAGAACCCGCGCGCGCAAATCACCAAGAAAGAAAACTTCGTTCACGATATCGATAAATATTTCGATATCCCCGCGCCAGATTCGATCCACCCGATCGTGCGTACCCATCCGGAGACCGGGTGCAAGTCACTGTTCGTCAATCCGCGCTTCACCGTGGCGATTGACGGCATGGACGATGCCGAGGCGCAGCCGCTGCTTGATGAACTATTCGAGCATCAGAAACGAGCCGATTTCATCTATCGCCATAAATGGCGCTTGGGTGATCTCGTGTTCTGGGATAACCGCTGCGTGATCCATCTCGCCTGCGGCGGGATCAAAGCGCCAGGCATCCGCCACCTGCACCGCACCTCAATCGGTGGCGACGTACCGTTCTGATTCGGCTACTGGGGGAGGTATGACCCGCATTCTCGTTCTTCAGGGACATCCCCATAATGGATCAGGCCACCTGTGCCACGCCTTGGGCGATGCGTATGCTTAAGGCGCGGCGGAAGCTGGCCATCAGGTATCGCATATAGTGGTGGCCAAACAGCATTTTAGCCTGATGCGGGACCAATCTGAATTCAAGACTGGGGAGCCGGCCCCCGACATCAAGGCGGCACAAGAAGCGATCTTTCAGGCAAACCATATCGTTTTGATCTATCCGTTATGGTTGGGGACCATGCCGGCGGTGCTCAAGGGCTTTTTCGAGCAGGTTTTGCGTCCGGATTTTTCATTCGATTACTTACCGTCGGGACAGACACGACCGCGCCTTAAGGGAAGATCGTGCCGCATCGTCATTACCATGGGCATGCCGGCACTTGTCTACCGGTGGTTTTTTGGGGCTCACAGCTTGAAAAGTCTTGAGAGAAACATTCTCAAATTTGTTGGCTTTGGCCCTATACGTGAAAGCTTGTTTGGTATGGTTGATGCTGCTTCATCAGAGAAACGGACGCACTGGATTGCGCAGATGCGGGCGCTCGGTCGTAAAGCGTCTTAACAGCATTTTGGTGGGCTAGCTATTATCTGAATAATCGGGGGTGCGTTTTTCGCGGAACGCGGCGGCCCCTTCCTGGTGTTCGGCATGGGGGAAGCGGGCGCGTTGCTGGGCGGCCTCGGCCGCAAGTGCGGCGCGCAATTCTTCCAACCCCGACAGCATTTCCTTGACCGCGCCAATCGCCGCTTGCGGGCCGCCCACCAGCGCTTCGGCGACACCAAGCGCGTGGGCCAGGCTTTCTCCCTCAAGCGTTAGGTCATCGACAAGGCCAAGACGATGCGCATCCCCGCCATCAATCGTCGCACGCGCGAGGATCAATCGCTTGGCTGCACCGGCACCAACCCGGCGGGCCAGCGTGTAGCTCAACCCCCAATCGGGACCGAGGGCGAGCTTGAGAAAGGAAAAGGTGAACTGCGCCGTTTCCTCGGCCACGACCATATCGGCGAGGCAGGCGAGGCTGACCCCGCCGCCCGCCGCATGGCCGGCGATGGCGACAATCACCGGCTTGGGAAAACGGGCGAGTTGTTCGGCGGTGACGGCGACATCTTCCATGCGCGCGTCGACCTTGGCCACATCGGTTTCACCCATGGTGCGCACATCGCCGCCGGCGCAGAAATGTCCGCCCGCGCCGGTGATCACCAGCACCTGGGTCTCGCTATCGGCGGCCAAGGTGTCGAGCGCGGCCCGAAGTTCAACCCGTGTTTCGGCGGTCAGTGCGTTGCGCAGCTTGGGTTCGTCCAGGGTCAACAGTGCGACGTGGGGGCACGGTGTTTCCAGTCGGATCGGCATGGGCGTGTGCTTTACGTGTTGAGGCTGGCGAAGGTCTTGCCTTCGGCCACCAGCCGTTCAAGCAGCGCCGAGGGTTGCCAGAACGCGGCATCTTCCTTGGCAAGTTCCTCGAGGGCGGCAAGCACGGTGTCGAGGCCGATGATATCGGCGGTGCACATCGGCCCGCCGCGCCAGCGGGGAAAGCCGTAGCCGAACACCTTGACCATATCGACGTCGAGCGGCCGGGCCGCGATCTTCTCATCAACGATTTTCGCACCCTCGTTGATCATGGTGTAGAGGATGCGGTTCTGGATTTCCTCAGCATCGATCTTGCGCCGGTTGATCTTGTGGCGCTTGGCTTCGGCCAAGATGATTTTTTCAACATCAAGGTTGGGAACCGGCTTGCCGTTCTCATAAACATACCAGCCGCGCCCGTTCTTCTGGCCGAACCAGCCTTCTTCACAGATTCTATCGGCGATGTCGACGTAGCGTTCCTTGGGGTCACGGGTGGCAGCGGTGCGCTTGCGTTGGGCCCAGGAAATGTCGAGCCCGGACATGTCCATCACCCGGAACGGCCCCATGGGCAGGCCAAAAGCTTCCATCGCTTTGTCCACGTCCCAGGGCAGGGCGCCGTCTTCGATCATGTAATCCATCTGCTTGCGGGTCTTGGCGAGGATCCGGTTGCCGATGAAGCCATCACAGACGCCCGACAACACGCCGGTCTTGCCGAGCTTCTTGGCAAGATCGAAGCCGGTGGCGATGACGCTGTCTTCGGTCTTATCAGTGCGGACAATTTCCAGTAATCGCATGACAAAGGCAGGGGCAAAGAAATGCAATCCGATGACATCATTGGGGCGGGCTATGGAGCCCCCGATTTCATTGATGTCGAGGTAGGACGTATTGGTGGCGATGACGGCGCCGGGTTTCAAGACAGCATCGAGTTTGGCAAAAACGGTTTTCTTGACCTCCATGTCTTCGAACACCGCTTCGATCACCAAATCAACGTCGCTAAGGGCCCCGTAATCGAGGCTGGGCGTTAGCCGATCCATATGTTCGATCTTGCCTTCTTCGCTCAACCGGCCGCGGGCCACGAACCCCTCAAGATTTTTTGAGATATTGCCTTCGCCGCGCTCCAGTGCTGCGTCATCGGCTTCGATCATCGTGACGGGAAAGCCCGCGCGTAGGCAGGCCACCGCGATGCCGGCACCCATGGTGCCACCACCAATAACGGCGAGTGTTTCAATTTTGCGTGGCGCCGTGTTTTCCAACCCGGGCACTTTGGAGACCGCGCGCTCGGCAAAAAAGACATGGCGAAGCGCCTTGGCCTGGTCGGAGGCGCGCAGTTCCTGAAAGATTTCACGTTCGCGCTTCATACCCTCGGCAAAATCAAGCGTTGCCGCGGCTTCGACCGCTTCCAGCGCCTTGACCGGACTCGCCTGACCGCGCGCCGCGCGGGTGACTTTGGCTTTCTCCGTGGCAAAGAAATCTGCCGCTGCCGGGGCGGGCACCGACAATTCGGAAATCCGGGGCAGGGTGGTCCCCGCCTTAGCCGCGACCATTTCCATGGCCGCGGTCAGGAGGTCTCCCTCGGGGATGGCATCAATGATGCCGATCTCTGCCGCTTCCTCAGCACCGACTTGGCGCCCTGAAGTGACGAGATCGACCGCTTTTTCGACGCCACATAGCCGAGGCAGACGCTGGGTGCCACCAGCGCCCGGAATAATGCCGAGGTTCACTTCTGGAAACCCGACTCGTGCTTTTGCATCCATCACCCGGAAGTGACAGCCAAGCGCGATTTCGAAGCCGCCGCCAAGGGCGACCCCGTGGATCGCGGCGACAATCGGCTTTTCCGAGGCTTCGATCGTGGCGACAACGGTGGGCAGGAAGGGTTCTTGGGGTGGTTTGCCGAACTCGCGGACATCGGCGCCGGCGATGAAGACCCGGCCCGCGCCGCAGATCACGGCGCCATCGACGGAATCATCGTCGTTAATTTGGGCAATGGCATCGACGAGCCCCTGGCGCACGGCCTGGGAAATGGCGTTTACCGGTGGATTATCCATCGTGAGGATGGCGATGCCGTCCTCGATTTCGATTCTAACTGCCGTATTACTGTCTTCCGCCATGAGTTCTTCCGCTATTTATCCTTGAAGGGGGCCCTATTCCTATCAATCACACCGCGCCTGAGCAAGGTTACACCTTCATTCTCACGCGACATCTGGCGAGGGCCGGGTGTTATCCCCTATAATCTCCTTCGATCTGTCCAATATCCATCAAGCGTGAAAGGGGCCGCCATGAGCAAGGTCAAATTAGAAGAAAGCATGGGGGCCATTGCTGCCGCCATTGGCGA
>JBLHLO010000029.1:0-13063 GCA_047621105.1 Alphaproteobacteria bacterium | reverse complement strand
GTAAGCCACCGATAATAATTTTTGGAAAAAAAAACTTCCTTCGTTTTCCGCCCAATGCTCTGGATAGTTAAGGTGTCACTCAAAATATATTGTTTGTCATTTTCAGCAAATTCATGAACCAGGCCGAACTTGTCGAACTTGTATTGACCGAAAATCAGATTGAGGTCAGCCGAAGATAATTCGGCCCGCAGTGGTGCGGCGTTCGATGTGAGAACCAGAGCAAGCATAACGGTAAAAATACGAATCATCATGGCGTTAGCCTAACCAGACAATGTGGCCCAGAAAAGGTAGAAAATCGTTGCCAGCGGCCGTGCTGCCCCAATGTGTTTGGCCCTAATTTCATGGCCGCCCTTGCGTTGAGGGTTGATTTTCACTATCTCATGCGCTCAATCTTATGTGCCCGGCCGTGGACCAAGAGGAAAGAGACCAGATGGGTTATAAAATTGCCGTCGTCGGCGCTACCGGTAACGTGGGGCGCGAGATTCTGCAAACGTTGTTTGAGCGAGGTTTTAACGCGGGCGACGTGACCGCCCTGGCGTCGGCGCGTTCGGTGGGCAAAGTGGTGTCGTTCGGGGACGATAAGCGGCTCAAAGTGCAAAACTTAGAGAGTTATGATTTTTCCGGCACCGATATCGCGTTGTTTTCGGCGGGCTCCAAACCAGCGGAGGTTCACGCCCCGCGGGCGGCTAAGCAGGGCTGCGTGGTGATCGATAATTCATCGTTCTGGCGCATGGACCCGGACGTCCCCCTGGTCGTGCCCGAGGTCAATCCGGAGGCCCTTGCCGGCTACACCAGGCGCAACATCATCGCCAACCCCAATTGCTCGACCATTCAGATGGTGGTGGCGCTCAAGCCGTTGCATGATGCGGCCCATATCACCCGTGTGGTTGTTTCCACATATCAATCAACCTCGGGCGCCGGTAAGCGTGCCATGGATGAGCTGTTCGATCAGACCAAGGGCATCTATGTCAATGATCCGATACGCAAGGAACAATTCACCAAGCAGATCGCCTTCAATGTCATCCCCCATATCGACGTTTTCCTTGATGATGGGACGACCAAGGAAGAATGGAAGATGATGGTGGAGACCAAGAAAATTCTTGATCCGCTCATCAAGGTGACGGCGACCTGCGTGCGCGTGCCGACCTTTATCGGCCACGCCGAAGCGATCAATGTCGAATTCGAAGACCCGATCTCCGCCAAGGAGGCACGCAACCTGCTGCGTGAATCGCCGGGTATTTCAGTGATTGATCATGGCGCCAACGAAGGCTACGTCACGCCTATCGAATGCGCGGGCGAGGATTCGGTCTTCATCAGCCGCATCCGCGAAGACGCGACGGTTGAAAACGGCCTTAACCTCTGGGTGGTCGCCGATAACCTGCGCAAGGGCGCGGCCCTTAACGCGGTGCAGATCGCCGAAGAGCTGATCAAAACTTACCTTCCGCAAAAGGCGGCCCTGGCTTAAACAGGGCAACCTTTTCCGTCCGCACGATCAAAAATCAATAGCGTTTATAGGGCAGGAACTTACCGTTCATGGTGACCAGGACGCGGTCGCCCTTGGGGTCTTCGATGCGTTTGATATCCATGGAAAAATCGATGGCGCTCATGATGCCATCGCCAAATTTTTCCTCGATCACCGCTTTGAGCGTCGTGCCGTAGACCTGAATGATTTCATAGAAACGATAAACCAGCGCATCGGTCGGCACTGACTGGCCGATCGAACCCCGGTACGGGCAGGTTGTCAGCAGTTTGATTTCGTCAGCGGTAAGACCCAAGGTCTTGCCGGCAGCCTTAGCTTCCTTTTCGCTCATCTGCATCTGGCCGAGCAGGGCCGCGGTCGACCAGATTTCCGATTGGCCGATCTTCTTGGCCAGCCCAGCCCAGGTCAGGCCCTTCTTGATCCTTTGGAGGACGATTTTTTCGGTCAATTCTGCACGGGTCATTTCCAATGTTCCTTTGGTTAGGGGCGCATGGGCAGCGCCTTAGGTGGATGGGGATTAAACCCCGGTGCCGTTGACCACGGCGGGGCTGGGGGTTTCTTCGTCTGACTTGGGAAAAACCATGGGCGGGTGGCGGGGATCAACTCCTTCAGCGCGCGCCCGCAGGTCTTCCGATCGGCTGACCAGAAAATCGATCAGGTGATTTCTGAGTGGGTAATAGTTGGCATGTTTGTGCATGTCGTTGCGGGTGCGTGCGCGCGGCAAAGTGTTGACGACGATCTCCGCAACGCGGGCCTTCGGTCCGTTGGTCATCAATAGGATGCGATCGGCGAGCAGCAGCGCCTCGTCAATATCGTGGGTGATCATGAAGGTGGTCTGGCGTGTGCTGGCACAGATGGAGAGAAGCTCGTCTTGAAGCGATCCGCGGGTTAATGCATCCAGCGCCGAGAACGGCTCATCCAACAGCATGATACGCGGTTCAATGGCGAGCGCACGGGCAATGCCAACCCGCTGGCGCATGCCGCCTGAAAGTTGGGCGGGTTTCTTTCCCTCCGCACCGGTCAGATGCACCATGTCAATGAAGTGCTGACAATGGTCGCGTACCTTCGTCCGTGGCCATTTGGGCCAGCGGGAGCGTACGGCAAAGGCGATATTGGTCATTACCGTCATCCATGGCATCAAGGCGTGACCCTGGAACACCACGGCGCGGTCGAGCGACGGTCCCGATATTTCCTTGCCGTCGACGATGACGACCCCCTCGCTGGGTTGGTCGATGCCGGCAAGGATATTGAGGATCGTCGACTTGCCGCAGCCCGAATGGCCGATCAGGCAGACGAATTCACCTTTAGCGACGTCGAACCAAAGATTGTCGAACACCGCGACCTTAGCTTCTCCCTTGGGGGCGGGAAAGGATCGGGCCAGGCCCTCGACGTTGATCAGCGTGTTGCGGTCCATTGAGCAGTTTCCTGATGGTTGCGAAGAGCTATTCGGCGTAGGTGACGAGTTTGGAGAGACGGTTCAAAATTTGATCAAGCGCCATGCCAACGAGACCGATGAACAGGATCGCGCAGATCACATTGGTGATGGACAGGTTGTTCCACTCATTCCAGACGAAGTAGCCGACGCCGGTCCCGCCTACGAGCATTTCCGCAGCGACGATCACCAACCAAGCGATGGCCATGGAAATACGCATGCCGGTCATGATGGTCGGCGCGGCGGCCGGCAGGATGACGAGAAAAGCGGTGCGTAACCTGCCGACTTCCAGGGTCTTAGCAACGTTGAGCCAATCCTTGCGCACGCTCGCGATGCCAAAAGCAGTGTTGAGCAGCATTGGCCAGATCGAACAGATGAAAATGACAAATACCGCCGATGCGTTCGAATCCTTAATGGTGTAGAGCGCGAGAGGCATCCATGCTAGTGGCGAGATGGGTTTCATGATCTGGATGAACGGATCAAGCGCCTTATAAAACAAAGGTGACATGCCGATCAGAAAGCCCAAGGGGATCGCCACCGCTGCCGCGGCAAAGTAGCCGAGCAGTACCCGGCCGAGCGAATAGGCAAGCTGGATGCCGATACCCTTATCATTGGGCCCCTTGTCGTAGAATGGGTCCGATACATGCCGCCACATTTCCTTGGCAATATCCAAGGGTGCAGGCATAGCCGAGGCGCCTTTGGCGGTGGCCCCCATCAGCGCGGCGTATTCAGGATCCATGACCTGGCTTGCGCCTATCCCGCTGACAGCGAGCTGCCAGGCGCCGAGGAAGGCGCCCAGCAACGTCACTGAGAGCACGGCGGCCTTGAGTGAGGTGTGCGTCATGGCCGCCATCTTTCCTCAGCTCACCCGGCCGATGGCAAAGCTTCTCGTGTAAGCTTCCGCCTTGGACGGGTCGAACGTTTTACCCATGATGGTGTAATTGTTGTAAGTCGTCTTTGGTGCGGGCAGACCCATTTCCGCCATTACCTTTTGGGCGTCGGTGGCGAGATAGACTGCCTCGGCCACCTTTTTGTAATCGATGTCGCCCTTGATGTAGCCCCAGCGCTTCATCTGCGTGAGGATCCATACCCCCATGGAGTGCCACGGGAACGGATCGAAGCCGATGCGATCTGGATCCTTCTTGATATTGCCGAGGCCGTCGGCATAGGTGCCGGTTAACACCTGGGCGACCACCGTTTCCGGTTGGTTGAGATAGTTACGGGGGCTGATCGCTTTAGCTACTTCGCGCCGGTTTTTGGGGTTAGATGAATAGGCGGTCGCCTCGATCAGCGCCTTGAACAGGGCGTGGAAGGTGTTGGGGGTTTCGGTTACAAACTTCTTTGAGGCGGCGAAGGCACAACACGGATGGCCGTCCCAAATTTCTTTGGTCAGTAAGTGGATGAAGCCGATCCCATCGTAAATTGCACGTTGGTTGAACGGATCGGGGGCAAGGTATCCATCCACATTTTCGGCGCGTAAGTTGGCGACCATCTCCGGTGGCGGCAGGACGCGAATTTGGATGTCTTTGTCGGGATCGAGCCCGTGTTCAGCGACGTAATAACGCAACAGGAAATTGTGCATGGAATAGTCGAAAGGCACGGCAAATGTCATGCCCTTCCACATTTTGGGATCGCGTTTATCCTTGTGCTTAATGTGAAGAGTAATCGCCTGGCCGTTGATGTTTTCGATTGCCGGCATGGTCCAGGGCATTTGCGTTGAACCGGCACCTAGTGAGATTGCTAGCGGCATGGGCGTCAACATGTGGCTCGCGTCATATTCACCCGAGAGCGACTTATCACGCGCGACCGCCCATCCGGCGGTCTTGATGACGTCAACGTCGAGTCCGTATTTTTTATAAAACCCCATGGGGTGCGCCATGATGATCGGTGTTGCACAAGTAATGGGCACGAAGCCGATCTTGAGTTTGGTCTTTTCCAACGGCCCCGCCTTGTCGGCAGCAAAGGCCTTTGCTGCACCGAGTGGGAAGGCGCCGGCAACAGCGGCCGACGCCGTTGTGGCGCCGATGGCGGAGAGAAACGCGCGCCTTGTGGCGTCAACGGGGAAAAGGGCGCGCATCACGACCTGCTCGACAACACGTCCGATCACCGCTTCATCTCCGAAGGGATCGTCAGCACGCAAGGACGCGCCGGGGGCGGTGCCGGTTGTTTCGGCGCGCTGGGCAATGTCATCTTGTTTGGCTTCGGCGTTGTGGTCTGCCTGGCTCGCATGCCGGCCACAACCGCAGCCGATGGGGGTATTCTTATCGAAAGGGTCTTTGAAGGGGGATGTCATGGCGGTACCTCATGTTTCTAGGGGGCGGTGATTTCTCACGTTACCTTTCCCTACTTCGCAACATGCGTGCCAAACCGCGCTGCCCTGGTGCCAGAAATTTTTTTTTAATTACAGTACATTGTGGGTATTTAGCCGGGACCTGTGATCCCCCGGCACCACTTCAGCAAGCCTATTTATGCCTAATTAATAATCAAATTATATAATTGACTAAAATTTAGCCTTTTCTGTTGAAGGCAATATTTGGGCTGTTGAGGCCAAGGAGGCGGGGCCGTTGGCTCGGGGTCAGCCGGCTAGGGTACTGGAAAAGCCGGTGGGGAGCAGGAGCAGGAGCAGGCCACAAACCAGGATGAGGGCACCTGAGACACGGTTGACCCAAAGCAGCCCGTTTTCAGTCACGTTTTGGTGGAACCGTCCGGTGATCAGGACCAGGGTTGTCCACCATGATCCGGCGCCGATGAACACGCCGGCGATCAGCGCCGCGCCCCAACGTGCCTGATCGGTGACTTGGCTGATATCGATGAAAGCGAAGACGGCGGCGAAGGATACCAGGGTGATCGGGTTGGTGATCATGATGGCAAAGGCGGCGATAAAATTACCGATGTGGTAATCAAGTCGAGATGCGGCTAACGGGCTCGGTGTGCGTTCTTCGCGTTCTTCCTGGGCTTCTTGCTGTTCGGCCCGCACAGTTAAGTGACGTGAGAGCACGATGCGCAAACCCAACGCGACAAGGATGGCGCCGCCGCCGATTCTGAGCCAATCATGGTAGGCTAGGAGTTCGCCGGCAATAAAGCCAAGACCAAGTGCGGCGATCGCGCCGAAAATGGTATCGGCCGAAGTGGCGCCAAGGCCGCAGACATAACCCGCGACACGGCCACGGGCGATGGTGCGGTGAATGCACATGACTGCCACCGGACCCACCGGGGCCGCGATGAGAAAACCGACGATCAAGCCTTTAATAAAGAATTCAGCGGTATTCATGGCGGTATGAAAGGGGGTGATGGGGGAAACTGGTCATGGAGCTTCATAGTCTGCCACGGGGGACAAAACAATCATAGGCAGGTAGGGGGAGGCACGTAAGGTCCCCTGCTTGCCCGGCGGTGATTGTGACCTTAATCTCTTCCGCGCACTGGCGAGTATTGTGCCGGTGGCGGTGTGTAGGAAGGATTTCATGACACAACCCACCTCAAGCGTGGCGCGTCCACGGCGTAGTTGTCTTTATATGCCCGGGACCAATACCCGCGCCCATGATAAGGCGCGCACCCTTGATGCCGACGTGCTGATTTTTGATCTGGAAGATTCGGTGGCTCCTGATGCCAAGGCTTCGGCGCGCGAAGTGGTTGTTGCCCGGCTTGATCAGGATGACTATGGCACAAGGGAGTGTGTCGTTCGCGTCAATGCTTTGGCCACACCGTGGGGCGCAGATGATTTTGCTGCGGTGGCACCGTTCGCTGATGCCGTGCTGCTGCCTAAGGTCACCGGCGCCTATGATGTGCGCGCTGCGGGACAAATTCTTGATGGGGCAGGGTCAAAAGCCCAGCTTTGGGCAATGATGGAAACCGCCCGCGGGGTTCTTGACGCGCCTGAAATCGCGGCCGCGCATCCACGTCTTGCGATGTTTGCCATGGGGCTCGAGGATTTTGCCAAGGAATTGCACGCCGATAATAGCCCTCCCCGCACGGCGATGCTTTATGCGCTCGAACGTACGGTGTTGGTAGCACGCGCTTATGGCCTGGGCGTATTGGATGGGGTCTACCCCGCGTTCAATGATGAGCCGGGCTTTGATGCCGCCTGCTCTCAAGGGGCGACGCTTGGGTTCGACGGGAAGCAATTGATTCATCCCCGCCAGATTGCGGCAGCCAATGCGGCCTATGCGCCATCTGCAGATGCCGTGGACGAAGCCCGGCGTCTGATCGCGGCGTTTGAAGCTGCCCGTGCCCAGGGTGAGGGTATTGCCGTACTTGATGGCGCGATGATTGAGGCATTGCATGTCGCGCGCGCGCGAGACTTGATCAGCTTTGCCGAAGCGGTCGCCGCACGTTCAAAATAAGGGGCTAAATAATTGGCTAGGTAGACTTATCCACAAAATTTAGTTGCCTTGTGGATAACCATTAGATAAAAAAAGGGCGTCAGGCGCGCAAGGACCAAGGACCTAGCGCTTTCCGCCCCGCGAAGGACACCTGACGCCCTGGGAGCGTCACCGCTCCCGATACTTGAAAGTGGCAGGCATTTACCAGCCTGGTCGACCCTTTCATCGCGTCCCCAGGGAGAGAAGCAACAACCGGTCGAAAGGCCGGGCCCTTTCGGGCAACGCCACCGAAAAGTCTCTGCCGCCATTGGCGCGTTCCCCGATCCTTGTGCCGCACGCAGGGTTGCCCCCGTTACCGGCGACGGCGTGTACCGGGCAAGCCCGATCATCACCGTAGAACCTGCGCCCGCCGGTGCAGGCGGGGCGCTTACGAACCCGCCGGTCCTTGGGGAGACCGGAAGGTCCATAGGAAACGTCTGCTTGAGGGCGGATCATCTACCCTCCGTCCAGCGACGAACGTCCCTCGCGGAACGCTCACATCCCCAACCCTTGCGGATTGGGTCCGCACATAACCCCCTCACGGGGAATAGATCGCCGCCAGCGCCGGATCCGTTTGACCAGCCAGCCGAAGCCAATCTTCGTTCGGATCCTCCAGTGGTAACCCGGCCTTCGATGCGCAGTGTCCGAAGACGTGCGCGTCTGCGCCGGGTGCACCAGTACTTCCATGTACCTTTAAATCATTCCTCTGGGGGGTGATGGATACAAGTAAAAAAACAAATAACAACGACTTTTCTTGTGTGCAAAAATGACGATTTACACAATAAATGCACATTTTATCCACAAACTTATCCACATATGTCTAATGTGTCAGACATTAATCAGACAAAATAAGTATAAACTGTTGATTCCTTGATACTTAAGCCGTGGTACAAGACCAGGGTCACGGCCGTGGGGCGCGTTGACTTGCTTGCGGTCAGGGGCTAAACCGGATCACATTCCGGGCTGCGTCGGGATCGGCGCGCGTAGTCAATAATGAAGGCCCTTGCATGGCTCAAAACGAACGTCCGCTTTCACCGCATCTTCAGGTTTATCGCCTCCCCCTTTCTGCTATTATCTCCATCACCCACCGGATTACCGGTGTCGGGCTTGCGTTTGGCGCATTGGTGCTGGTCGCCTGGCTCGCCGCCGCCGCCGCAGGCCCGGCGTGGTTTGCGACCGCTTCTGCCGTCCTCGGTTCGATTCCCGGTCGCATTATTCTGTTCGGGTTTACCTGGGCGCTATTTTTTCACCTCGCCAATGGCATCCGGCATCTGTTCTGGGATGTGGGCATCGGCTTCGACCTCGAAGACGCGCGCGTTTCGGGATATGTGGTGATTGGTGTTTCCCTGTTGCTGGCCGTGGCTGCCTTTGGGCTGGGCTGCGCCAAGGTTGCGGGTCTATGAGTACACCTGGGGATACCTCTCTCAAGACGCGGCTTGGTCGCGTGCGGGGCTTAGGCAGCGCTAAGGAAGGCGTTGCTCATTGGTGGGCCCAACGGCTGACGGCATTGGCCTTGGTACCGCTGATCTTTTGGTTTGTTGTCTCGCTGGTGTCGTTGGCCGGTGCGCCGCATGGATTGGTGGTCGCTTGGATCAAAGGACCGGTAGCTGCGATCTTACTCATCACGCTGATTGGCGTGACCTTCCATCACCTGCATCTCGGCGTACAGGTCGTGGTGGAGGATTATGTTCATACTGAATGGCGTAAACTCGCCATCATAATCACGGTCAAGTTTGCTTCAGCGCTGGCAGCGCTGGTCGGCATTTTCGCCGTGCTGCGTATCGCACTTGGGGCTTAATCAATGACCAATATGACAACCGGTTCGTATGACGTCACCGACCATCATTTTGACGTGCTCGTCATTGGCGCCGGTGGCGCCGGCCTGCGGGCAACGCTTGGGATGACCGCTGCAGGGCTCAACACTGCATGTATTACCAAAGTGTTCCCCACTCGCAGCCATACCGTTGCGGCCCAAGGTGGCGTCGGTGCCTCGTTCGGTAATATCGAACCCGACGATTGGCGTTTTCATATGTATGACACGGTCAAGGGATCGGATTGGTTGGGCGATCAGGACGCCATTGAATACATGGTGCGTAATGCCATTCCGGCGATCACTGAATTGGAACACTTCGGTGTGCCGTTTTCGCGCACCGCGGAAGGTAAAATTTATCAACGCCCTTTCGGCGGTCACACGGTCAATTACGGTGAAAAGCTAGCCCATCGTGCCTGTGCTGCCGCCGACCGCACCGGCCATGCCATTCTGCACACGCTGTATCAGCAATCTCTCAAGCATAAGGCGCAGTTCTTCATCGAATATTTTGCTATCGACCTGATCATGTCTGATGACGGTCGATGCCTTGGCGTTATGGCTTGGAATTTGGACGATGGCACACTTCATCGGTTCACGGCCGAGATGACGGTACTGGCGACGGGGGGCTATGGACGCGCCTATTTCTCCTGCACCTCGGCGCATACCTGTACCGGTGACGGTAATGGCATGGCGCTCCGTGCTGGGCTGGCTTTACAGGACCTGGAATTTATCCAGTTCCATCCGACCGGCATTTATGGCTCTGGCTGCCTGATCACCGAGGGCGCGCGTGGCGAAGGGGGCTACGTTACGAATTCGGAAGGGGAACGCTTCATGGAACGCTATGCGCCGACCGTGAAGGACCTAGCGTCGCGCGACGTGGTGAGCCGTTCGATGACCGTGGAAATTCGCGAAGGCCGCGGGGTTGGCCCCGACAAAGACCACATTTATCTGCATCTGGAACATCTTGATCCCGATATCTTGCATGAGCGCCTGCCCGGTATTTCTGAGACCGCCAAGATTTTTGCTGGTGTCGATGTAACCAAGGAACCAATCCCTGTGCTGCCGACCGTGCATTACAACATGGGTGGTATCCCGACCAATTATCATGGTGAGGTGATCAACCCCACCGACGATGATCCCGACCGCGTAGTGCCCGGCTTGATGGCCATCGGTGAGGCGGCCTGCGTTTCAGTCCATGGGGCGAACCGGCTCGGCTGCAATTCGCTGCTCGACATTGTCGTGTTTGGCCGTGCGGCGGCGTTGCGGGCGGCCGAAATTGTCAAACCCGGCACCGCCAAGATGAGCCTGCCCAAGGGCGCCGGTGAAGATGCCATTGCCCGCCTTGACCAATTGCGTCACGCCTCCGGCCCTCGGTTGACGGCGGAGATCCGCGATGACATGCAGCGCACCATGCAAAACAATTGCGCCGTGTTCCGGACCTCTGAGGTGTTGACGGAGGGCTGCGAAAAGATAGATCGCGTTGCTGAATCTCTCACTGATATCAAGGTCAACGACCATTCCATGATTTGGAACTCTGACCTGGTGGAAGCATTGGAACTTGAAAACCTAATGGGCCAGGCAGTGGTCGCGTTGCATTCGGCGGAAGCCCGCCATGAAAGCCGCGGTGCCCATGCTCATGAGGATTACCCTAATCGCGACGATGAAAACTGGATGAAGCATACTGCTGGGTATCTTTCCGGTGTTCACAATGTGCGCCTGACGTATCGTCCGGTGCATCTCAATACGCTTTCCGATGACATCGAAACGATCCCGCCCAAAGAGCGGGTGTATTAGTCTGAGAACGTAAGGACCTGAAAAGATGGTAGAGTTTAACCTGCCTAAAAATTCCAAGGTCACCAAGGGCAAGACTTTTAAAGCGCCCGAAGGGGCCCAGAATGTTAAAAGTTTCCAAGTCTACCGCTGGGATCCCGACGACGGTAATAACCCGCGCGTCGATACCTTTGAGCTGGATCTGGATGCTTGCGGGCCGATGGTTCTTGATGCGCTTATTAAGATCAAGAATGAGGTTGATTCGACCCTGACCTTTAGGCGGTCTTGCCGCGAAGGGGTATGTGGTTCCTGCGCTATGAATGTGGACGGCACCAATACACTCGCCTGTATCAAGCCGATTGAGGACATCAAGGGCGAAGCCAATGTCTATCCGCTCCCGCATCTGCCTGTGGTTAAGGATTTGGTGCCTGATCTTAACACCGTTTACGCGCAATACGCGTCTATTGAGCCATGGCTCAAGACTGAAAGCCCCGAACCAACCGGTGAGCGGCTGCAAAGCCCTGAAGAGCGCAAGAAACTGGACGGGCTATGGGAATGCATCCTGTGTTTTTGCTGTTCGACATCATGCCCGAGTTATTGGTGGAGCGGCGACCGCTTCCTAGGCCCTGCCGTATTGCTGCAATCTTATCGCTGGATTGCTGATTCACGGGACGAACATACCGGTGAGCGGCTGGACGCTTTGGAAGACCCTTTCCGCCTGTACCGGTGTCACACCATCATGAATTGCACCGATACCTGTCCCAAAGGGCTCAATCCGGCCAAGGCCATCGGTGAAGTTAAGAAGCTGATGGTCGAGCGCCGTTAGGGGCGAGCAACCTAAAAGATGCGCCGTTAGGTGCAAGCGAACCGAAAGATGCGCCGTGAGGCGTGGAACCACTGAACTATCACACATACATTCATAGGAGGGCGTGGTGATCGAAAATATGAGCATCGCCATGAGCGATGGCGTCAAGATGGGTGCCGAATTACTGGCCCCAGGCACGACGCCAGCCACCGGAATCATTATTATTCCGGCGATCTTCGGCACTGATGACGGCGTGCGTGAGATCATGACCGATTGGGCGGCGCGCGGCTGCCTGGTGGTTTCGGCCGATCTGTTCCATCGCACCATACCTGGCCCGCTTGGACGCGACGATGTGGACCGCGAGAAAGCGCAAAAACGCTATGCCGAATTCGATGTCGAACAGGGCGTTAAGGACCTTGGGGACACAATCGCGTGGGTGCGTGGCGACGCGCGGTGCAATGGCAAGGTTGTGGTGTTCGGCTATTGCTTTGGCGGGCGCTACGCTTTCCTGGCGGCGGCCCGGCTCGGGGTCGATGGGGCACTGTCGTTCCATGGCACGAAGATCGGCCTGAGCCTTGACGATGCGGGAGGCGTGGCTTGTCCGCTCTCGATTCATGTGGGTGACCAGGACCGGTCCATTCCCATGGATGAGGTCAAGGCAACGATTGCGGCGCTTGAGGGGAATCCTTTGGCGGAAGTTCACGTCTATCCCAATTGTGAGCACGGCTTTACCGGCAAAGGCCGTCCGGCCTATGACGCTGCTGCTGATGCGGCATCGACAGCGGCAGCAGAAAAAATCATTGGCGCCATCACGTCCCGCGATTCTGTTTCGGCCTGAGCCCAGGGTTTGTTTCGTTTATCACAGCCTGCGTTTTTGATTCCCCTTATTGTACGTTGGAAGCAGCTGCCCGGAAACTTGCGCGGCGGCATCTGGATGTTGCTGGGAGCTTTTGAAATGTCGGCGGCCATGGCCATCGCCAAGATGCTGGCCACTGACATTCACGCGTTTGAACTTAATTTTTTCCGTTGTGTGTTTGGCCTGATCGCCATGATCCCGATCCTGGCCACGGTCGGATTTGCGGTGATGAGGACCAAAAACCTGCGTCTGCATGTCGGGCGCGGTCTGTTCGGCGGTGTTGGCCAGGTCTGTGTCTATTATGGGCTGGTCCATCTGTCGCTTGCCGTGGTGATTTCGATCACCTTTACCCGGCCCCGGTTTTTGGTCGTTTTGGCAGTCCTGTTCCTGGGTGAGTTGGTGCGCTGGCGGCGCTGGACGGCGATTGCCATCGGCTTTGTCGGTGTGCTGATCGTTGCTCGCCCGGCTGTCGACACGGTGACGCTGCCATTAATTGTTTTGGTGTTTTCCACGGCCTGTCATGCATCTGCCCATGTTTTTTTGAAAAAAGTG
>JBLHLO010000028.1:0-13146 GCA_047621105.1 Alphaproteobacteria bacterium | reverse complement strand
GTGGCTTGATCGACCTCGAATTCATCGCCCAATACCTGCAACTGCGCCACGCCCATGACGACCCATCAGTGCTCGACACCAATACCTGCGCAGCGCTCGACAAGCTGGGCCGGGCCGGCCAGCTCGACCCCGAAACTGCTCAGCGCCTGGTCCGCGCGGGCCGCCTTTGGCGGACCCTGCAAGGCATGCTACGCTTCACCTTCGAAGGCAGCTTCGATGAGAATGCCGCCCCGGCGGGGCTCAAACAGGCCTTGGCCCGGGCTGCGGACACGGAAAATTTTGACGCGCTCAAAGTCCATATGGAGGAAACCGCGCAGACCGTGCGGCACATTTTTATAGAACTGATCGGCGATCCGGACGCGGCAACAAGTTGACGCGACCGTCATTAATAAAAACAACACAGAGGAGACTCAAATCATGGCACTGAACGAAGGCGACACGGCCCCCGATTTCACTCTGGCCACCGATGGCGGCGGTAAAGTTCAATTGTCCGCGCTCAAAGGCAAAAAAGTGGTCGTTTATTTTTATCCCAAGGACGACACGCCCGGCTGCACCACGGAAAGCTGTAATTTCCGCGACGACCACCCCAAATTCCAAAAGGAAGGCGTCGAAATTATCGGCATTTCCAAAGACAGCGTCGAAAGCCACGACAAGTTCAAAGCGAAATTTGACCTCAACTTCACCCTGGCCGCCGACCCCGATCTCGAGGCCATCAAGGCCTATGAAGTCTGGGTCGAAAAGAACATGTACGGCAAGAAAAGCATGGGGGTCGAACGTTCGACCTTCCTGATTGATGCCGACGGCAAGATCGCCCGCGCCTGGCGCAAGGTGAAGGTCGACGGCCATGCCGACGAAGTGTTTGAAGCGGCGAAGGGGATTTAGGGTCGGTCTATACCACCGGTTCTTCATCTTCAGGCGCGGCGGCGGAGCCGCTTCTCTTTATGTTTGCCGCGCTAGGGCGCGGCGGCGGCGAAAGCCTGCACCTCGCAGAGCAGTTCCGGCCGGGCGAGGCCAGAAATATAAACCTTGGTCGAGGCCGGGCGCGCCGCGCCAAGATGGCGCAAGCGTGCTTCGTCATAGGGTTTCGTATAGGTGCCCGCCACCAGGTAGGAGGTGTAATGAATGATGTGTTCGGGGCCCATGCCGGCCTCCCGCAACACCGTCATGACATTAGCCCAGGCGAGATCAGCCTGGGCGGCGATGCCACCCGGTACGGAGCCACTGCGCTGGCCGGTCTGTCCGGCAACAGCGACGAGACGGCTTCCCGGCGCCGCTTCGATGCCTTGGCTGT
The DNA here is from genome assembly GCA_047621105.1 of Alphaproteobacteria bacterium. Taxonomy (GTDB): domain Bacteria; phylum Pseudomonadota; class Alphaproteobacteria; order SMXQ01; family SMXQ01; genus WHSO01. The sequence goes on along the minus strand of JBLHLO010000028.1, from coordinate 11,855 downwards.
AATTGGGGTTGTCGCGCAATCCCGCAGGTTTAAGTTGCTTATGCATAAGAGCCTCCCTTTCATCCCATCAACCGAGCACCCCCTAAAATGCCCGTGACCGCACATCAACGGCAAGGTGATAAATTGTCCCCGACACTGACCGACGGCGCCCGCGACATTCTTGCCACCGCTTGTGCTGCCGAAAAGGCGGCCCGCGCCCGCACCTTCGCCGCCACCGTTGCCGCCGATGTCGCCGCCCGGAAAATCACCGAAACCGGGCCCCTGGGTGCCCCGGACCGTCCCGCCCGTCCGGCCAAACCCGAACTCTGGGCCCCGCGTGACATGCCAAAACGCCGTTCGGGTAAATCGGCACAGGCCCGTGTGGCGCTACTCCATGCGCTCGCCCATATTGAATTGAACGCCATCGATCTGGCCTTTGATATGGTCGCCCGTTTCGCCGGTGATGGCCTGGCGCAAACATTCGCCACCGACTGGATCGCCGTCGGGGGTGAGGAAGCCCTGCATTTCAAACTGTTGGCCGCCCGCCTGAGCGATTTCGATACGGGTTATGGCGACCTGCCGGCCCATGACGGGCTGTGGGAAGCCGCCACCGTCACCGCCGATGATGTGCTGGCCCGTCTTGCCATCGTCCCGCTGGTTCTTGAAGCGCGCGGCCTCGACGTGACACCGGCCATGACCCAGCGCATGGAAAGTTTTGGCGATCACAAAACTGCGGCGCTGCTCAGCCGCATTTACCAAGATGAAATCACCCATGTGGCGGTGGGCAGCAAATGGTTTGAGATTGTTGCCCAAATGCGCGGGTTGGAACCGCGGGGTACCTGGCAAGACCTCGTGAGAACGCGCTTCAAGGGCGGGTTGAAACCCCCCTTCAATGTTGCCGCCCGCGATCAAGCGGGACTGGCCGCGGACTGGTACGTGGCCCTCGACTGACGCCTTTTTCAGGCCCCTAGTCCAGATCCGTCACTTCGGCTGTTTGACCACTGACACGCTGGGCCAGGGAGGCGGCCATAAAATCATCGAGATTGCCATCGAGCACGCCCTGGGCATTACCTGTTTCCACGCCGGTGCGCAGGTCCTTGACCATTTGATAAGGCTGCAACACGTAAGAGCGGATTTGGCTCCCCCAGCCGATCTCGGATTTCAGGCCACGCTCAACCTCTGCTTCTTCCTCACGGATTTTCAATTCCCTCTCGTAGAGGCGCGCGCGCAGCATATCGAAGGCCGCGGCGCGGTTGCGATGTTGGGAGCGATCATTCTGGCATTGGACGACAATGTTGGTCGGCAGATGAGTAATGCGAATCGCCGAATCGGTTTTGTTCACGTGCTGACCGCCAGCACCGGAGGCCCGGTAGGTATCGATACGCAAGTCCTTGTCTTGAATATCGATGACAATTGAATCATCAACTTCCGGATAAGCCCAGACACTGGCAAAGCTGGTGTGGCGGCGCGCCGCAGAATCGTAAGGTGAAATACGCACCAACCGATGCACCCCACATTCAGTCTTCAACCAACCATAAGCATTGAGCCCTGAAACCTTGATCGTGGCGGACTTGATCCCCGCTTCTTCACCGGGGCTTTCTTCGACCGCGGCGATCTTGTAGCCATGCGCTTCCGCCCAGCGCATATACATGCGCAGGAGCATTTCCGCCCAATCTTGGGATTCGGTACCGCCGGCCCCGGCGTGAACTTCAAGAAAACAATTATTGGCGTCCGCCTCGCCCGACAGCAGGCTTTCTATCTCTATCTTGGCGGCACGCTTTTGCAGGTTCTCGAGCGCCTTTTCCGCTTCCTTGGCGACGTCGGCATCGCCCTCCACTTCGGCCAGATCCAGAAGCTCCAGCGCATCACCCAATTCGCGCGTGAGGGCGTCGTACTCGCCAAGACCCGTTTCGAGACGGGTGCGTTCACGCATTACGCGCTGCGCTTCTCCCGGGTTGGACCATAGATCCGGATTCTCTGCCTTGGCATTGAGCGACTCGAATTCTTTGACTGCGTTGTCGTAGTCAAAGATACCTCCTCAGCAGTTCGAGCGACTGCTTGGTTGTGGTGACAAGACTTTCAATTTCGGCACGCATGGTAGTTCTCCGGTCCCTTGAGCGGGCGCGCATCAAATCACGGTTGGTCGGGGCAAGACAAGGTCCAGATTAAGCCACGGCTCAATAGAGCCCGCGGGTCACGACCGAGCCCTTGGAATCGCGCCCCAACAGCTCCGATCCATCGATGATACCTTCGTCGCCCTTGGGTTCGGTCCCCGGCTTAAAGGCTTCCAAGATTGTGCGCCGTTCACCGGACTGAGCTAATAAGCCACTCTCCGGATTGACCCGGACCTGGCGGATGCCGGGGGGGGTACGGAAAGGAATGGCAGGATGGCCCTTGAGCGCGCGTTCCATGAAGGCCTTAAACACCGGCGCCGCCACCGACGAACCGGTTTCACCCCGGCCCAGGGACGCCGGCTTATCGAAGCCAATGAACACGCCGACCGCGAGGTCGGGGGCAAACCCCATGAACCAAGTGTCGAAGCTATCGTTGGTAGTGCCGGTCTTCCCCGCCAGCGGCTTGCCGACAGCTTTAATCCGCCGCCCGGTGCCACGCAGAACCACCCCTTGCAGCATGGACACAATCTGATAGGCCGAACGCGTATCGGCCACCTGGGCACGGTTGTCGGGAATAACCGGCATCGTCAGGGCCGCATCAACGGATGCGGGCGTAACGGCGCAACCAGGGCATTTGCGTTCATCATGACGCAAGATGGTGCGCCCATGACGATCTTGAATACGGTCAATCAGGCTCGGCTCAATCTGCTTACCACCATTGACCAACATGGCATAAGCCGTCGTCAGCCTAAGCAGCGTCGTTTCTCCCGCCCCTAATGCCATGGCCAATGTTGGCTTCATCTTATCGGCGATACCAAATTTCTTAGCGTAGGCGACTACCTTTTCCATGCCAATCGTCTGGGCCAAACGCACGGTCATCAGGTTGCGCGATTTTTCGATGCCCAGCCGCATGGTCGATGGCCCATAAAAACGCGCCGCATAGTTCTGCGGTTTCCACAGGCCAAGACCGGGGCCCTGATCAATCACGAACGGCGCGTCAAGGATGCGTGATGAGGGTGTAAAGCCGCTGTCGAGTCCGGCCAAATAGACAAACGGCTTGAATGCCGAACCGGGTTGCCGGTAGGCCTGCGTGGCGCGGTTAAATTGCGAAGCGGCAAAGGAATAACCACCAGACATGGCGAGCACCCGGCCCGTGTGCGGGTCGAGCGCGACAAGGCCACCATCCACCCGAGGTATCTGGCGCAGGCTGTAATGCGCCTTTGCGGATTTGTTACCCTTACCCTTATCGGTGACAACCTGCTCGACGGTAATCACGTCGCCCGGCGCAAGGACCTGAGCCACGGATTTCACCCGCGGCCCTAAGTGATTTGTATACTTACTGCCCTTCTTAAGGGCGGTACGCGCCCATTTCAGGTCGGCCAGCGGGATACGTCCACGTGACGCATCGGAAAAGCCAAGAACCGCTTGTTGCTCGGACACGGTCAGCACGACCGCTTGCCGCCATTGGGCACTCCCTTTAGGCGGCGGCACCAGTGCCAGACGGCGCGCCCAGTCAGCCCCAGGCGCCGGCGTCGTGCTATCCCCTTCAATCCGTGCATAAGCACCACGCCACCCATGGCGACGGTCATAGGCGATGAGCCCATCCCGCAGAACTTGATCGGCGATGGACTGGAGTGCCGGTTCGAGGGTCGTGCGCACCGACAACCCGCCTCGATAGAGTTGATTCTGACCATAGCGTTCAGACAATTCGCGACGCACTTCCTCGGCAAAATACTCTGCCCGCGTCAGCAGCGTATCCTCACGCTCGCGTACAACCAATGATACCGATTTGGCCGCCATCGCTTGGGCGCGGGAAATAAAACCTTCCTCCAACATACGTTCGATCACCCAATTACGCCGGCCCTTAGCCGCGCCATGGTTACGAACGGGATGATAGTTGCTCGGCGCCTTGGGGAGTGCGGCCAGGAACGCGGCTTCGGCGATCGACAATTCATCGAGCGGTTTATTGAAATAATTAAGTGCCGCCGCCGCGACCCCATATGAACCGAAACCAAGGTAAATCTCATTCATATAAAGCTCAAGAATGCGATCCTTGGTAAAAGCATGCTCAATACGGAACGCCAAGATTGCTTCCTTGGCCTTACGTTCAATGGAAACTTCGTTGGTCAACAGAAAGTTCTTGGCGACCTGCTGGGTAATAGTGCTCGCCCCTACCGGACGGCGGCCGGAAGCGTAATTGATTACGTTGTTAACAACGGCGCGCACAATGCCCAAGAAATCCACGCCCGGATGGGAATAAAAATTCTTATCCTCGGCCGCAAGAAACGCCTTGATGACCAACTTCGGCATTGCGCCGATCGGCACGAAAACACGTTTTTCTGTCGCATATTCGGTAATCAAGCTTCCGTCGCCGGCATGAACGCGGGTCATAACGGGCGGCTCGTAATTAGCAAGCTGCTGATAATCAGGTAAGCCGCGACCGAAATAATAGAACATCCCAAACACGCCAAGCACCCCCACGAGTGCGGCAAGAAGTAAGGAAGCAATGGTGACGGTCAAAAATCGCATGGTCTCATCACGTTGATGGTGCATCCCCTGCCCGCCGGAAGGAGGGCCGGAGGTGCCAAGTCCCGTCCTGGCAGTCTTGCTTCATAATCGGCTTCATTCATTAACTTTACTGTTAACGGTGAATAATGGCGCCGAAATGGCAAAACCGCTCACGGATACTCACGGATTTTGGGCGCGGCGGTCGAAATAACGATCTACGGCATCGGCAATCGCCCCCGCCATAGTCGCGCGATAGGCGGGGTTGAGCAGACGGCGCTCGTCACCGGCATGTGAAAGATAGCCCATTTCTATCAATACCGACGGCACGTCCGGCGCCTTGAGTACGGCAAACCCGGCAAAACGGTGGGATTTTTTGAGAAATTTCGCCTTTTTGCGCATCTCCCCAACCAATGTGCTGGCAAAGGCCGCCGAATGGTTCATCGTTTCGCGTTGGGCCAGATCAATCAGGATATTCGCCACCTCCGTGGATTCGCCAGTCAGATCGACACCGGCAATCAGGTCAGATTTATTTTCCTTAGCAGCGAGATCGGCGGCTTCTCTATCCGAAGCTTTTTCCGACAGGGTATAAACCGACGCACCGCGCACCCGGCGATTCTTTATAGAATCAGCATGCAGACTGATAAACAAATCGGCCCCCGCGGCCCGCGCCATCGCAATGCGTTCACGCAAACGCACAAAAATATCCCGATCGCGCGTCATCACGACCTGGTAACGCCCCCGTGCAACCATCGCATCACGCAATTGCCGTGCCATCGCAAGGGTGATGCGCTTCTCATGGATACCCTTACGCCCAAGCGCCCCTGGATCGATGCCCCCATGCCCGGGATCGATGACCACCACCTTTTTCGGAGCCTTGCCCTGCGGCCGGGGACGAGGCATCGGCATAAATACAGCCGCCTGGCTTGGCCGAGCCTTGTCGGAACGTGGCGGCGGCTGGGCACGGCGTTCAAATTCCGCCGCCTCAACCGGCTTCAGATCGACCACCAACCGCCAGGGAGCCTTGCCCCGGGGCGGCAGATGAAAGGCCCTGTCGACCACCGCCGGGCTCTTCAGGTCGAACACCACCCGCGATTTCCCTGGTGCAAAATGACCAAAGCGGTAGCTGGTGATGAAACTGGTCGCTTTCTCCCCACCCGTAGCATCAATGCCCCACTCCACATCTGGCAGATCAAGCACAACCCGATACGGCGCGGCCAGGGTGAAGGCGCTGACAGGCAGCTTGGCATTCGATTCCAACACCACGCGCAATTTGCCGGGATGGATGCCAATACGGATTTCAGACACCCTTGGCGCCGCTAGGGCAAGGCTTGGCATGACGGCAGCACCCACCCCGGCAACAAGCGTCAGGGCGCTGACAAGGGTGAAAAGGCGGCGTCGTAAATTCCACATAATATTGGGACTCTAACCTGTGTACCCACAAGATATACCAGGGTGCGCCGTGTTTCCAACACTCCAAACATGCCCTTACCCCTGCTACCCAGGGTAATAATCTGATTGTGGAAGCCCTAGGGTAAGCCTATGGTAAACACTGTAAGCCTCCGGTCGGCCACCATTTAGGGCGTTTCCCTGCATGCTGGCGGCGTAGCAAGCTTTCTCCCGGCAGATACAGACACTTGCCGGTTCTTGGAGCATCTGGTGCGCTCAGACGGAATGGAGGAACGTTGAAGATTGAAGCTGAAAGTCCGGGATATAGGCACACAGTCTGACTGGAAGACAGGCGAGACCCCCTCCCCGCATGTTTCGCGCGGGTTGAGATCAAAGCCAGCAGCTTCGCAAACTATTCGGTGATGCGCCGCCCCCACGGGCTGGCGGCATTACCTCGGAGATAAAACATGACAAAGCGCATGTTGATCGACGCCACGCATCCGGAAGAAACCCGGGTTGTAGCGTTGAATGGCAATCGTTTGGAAGAGTTCGATTTTGAAACTTCCACCAAGAAACAGCTCAAAGGTAACATTTACCTCGCGAAGGTAACGCGGGTAGAACCGTCGCTACAAGCGGCGTTCGTAGAATTCGGCGGCAACCGCCACGGGTTCCTTGCCTTCAGTGAAATTCACCCAGACTACTACCAGATTCCGGTCGCCGACCGGCAAGCGCTGATGCGCGAACACGAAGAAGAACTTGCGGCTGAAGCCGCTGCTGAGGCCGCCGCTGAAGATACAGGCTCGGATGAGGGCGAGAACGCCCCTGAAGACTCTGCGACAGAAGACGCCGTAGCAGAAGAGGCCGTCGCAGAAGACGGCCGTGATGATACGGCTGAAACCGCCGAGGCGATGGCGGACGATGAAGGCAGCGCTGAGCTCGAAACAGACGAGCCTAAGGGCGAAACCGAGGGTGAAACGGAAGCTGAAGCCGGCGCGGATAGCGACATCAAGGCCGACGCCGTGCCGCCCCAACCGGTTGAAGAGCTGGGTGGCGAGGACGACACCGAGGACCACCAAGCCGAACGCCGCCGCGTCCGCAACAAGCGCCAGCGCTACAAAATTCAAGAAGTCATCAAACGCCGCCAAATTTTGCTGATCCAGGTAGTCAAGGAAGAACGCGGCAATAAGGGGGCGGCACTCACCACCTATCTGTCACTGGCTGGACGCTATTGCGTGCTCATGCCCAATACCGCCAAGGGCGGCGGCATTTCACGCAAAATCACCAGCGCCGGAGACCGCAAGCGGCTCAAGAGCCTGATTTCGGCGCTGGAGATTCCCGACGGCATGGCCGTGATCCTGCGCACCGCCGCCGTCGAACGATCGAAGGCCGAACTTAAGCGCGACTTTGAATTTTTAATGCGCTCCTGGGATCTAGTGCGCGAACGAACCCTGACATCCATTGCGCCTACGCTGGTGTATGAAGAAGCCAATCTGATCAAGCGCTCGATCCGCGATCTGTACACCAAGGATATCGACGAGGTGATCGTCGATGGTGAAGAAGGCTATAAAACCGCCAAGGAATTCATGCGCATGCTCATGCCGAGCCATGCCAAGAAGGTCCAACCTTATAAGGACCCGGAAATTCCCTTGTTCAACCGCTATCAGGTGGACACGCAGCTTGATGCCATGCATTCACCGAACGTGCAGCTCAAGTCGGGGGGCTATATCGTCATTAATCCGACCGAAGCTCTGATATCCATCGACGTCAATTCGGGCCGCTCCACAAAAGAACGCAATATTGAGGAAACCGCATACAAGACCAACCTTGAAGCGGCGGACGAAATCGCCCGGCAACTGAAGTTGCGTGATCTTGCGGGCCTGATCGTCATCGATTTCATCGATATGGCCGAACATCGGAACCAACACACAGTAGAACGACGCCTCAAAGAGGCCATGCGCAATGACCGCGCCCGCATCCAGATCGGTCGCATCAGTGCCTTCGGTCTGTTGGAACTGTCCCGTCAACGCCTGCGTCCAAGCTTGGTTGAAGCCTCGACCCATCCCTGCCCCTATTGCGAGGGCACCGGGCTGATCCGCTCAACCGAATCGGCGGCCTTGCATGTGTTGCGCGCCATCGAAGAAGAAGGTATCCGCCGCCGCTCATCGGAATTACGCATCGCAGTCGCCGTTGATGTCGCACTGTATATTCTCAATCAGAAGCGCGACATGCTTCAGGCGATCGAAAGCCGCTATGACTTCCGCGTGCTGATTTCCGGGGACAACAGCTTGATCCCGCCCAATTACAATCTGGAACGGGTTGAAGGCCGCGTCGACGGGGCGATCAAAAGTGAAGCAAAAACTGAAGCACCTGTCCTCATCGAGCAAACTGCCCCAGATGACGAAGAAGACGCGGAAACCGCACCTGTTGACGTAACAGAGCGTGGCGAGGACGACGGAGAAGACCAAGGCACCCGCCGTCGCCGCCGCCGACCGCGCCGCCGCGGCGGCAGCAAAGATGAACAGACGAGAGACGCCCCTACCGTCGCCAGGGCTGAAGTGGAAGACGCTCCCGTCGAGGCCAAAACTGATCAGCCTGAGAGCAATGGTGAAACCAGTGGTGAAGAAAACGGTGAGAGCGACGAGGAAAAACCCAAGCGCCGCCGTCGTGGGCGCCGGGGTGGACGCCGCCGTGGACGCACTCGTGAAGATGAGAACGGTGCTGAGGAGAGCCCTGGCCAAGAAATAAACTCTGAAGCCGTCACCGAGGCTGGGCCCATCCCCGAACCTGCCTCTGCGGCAGTCAGCAATGGCAATGGTGCTGTGAATGATACGGCTGAGACCGTGCAGCCGGAGATCGCACCTGGAATTGCACCTGGAATTGCACCTGGAATTGCACCTGGAATTGCACCTGGAATTGCACCTGGAATTGCACCTGAAATTGCGGCGGCAATTATTACGGAACCTGAGGTTACGGCCACCTCCGATGAACCAAAACGCAAAGGCTGGTGGAATCGTTTCAACAGCTAAGCCGGCCCTAAACCGACCGAAACCAACTCTGTTATCGCATATGCTTGGGGTCCCTACGGGGGCCCCTTTGCATTCCTATTCGCACCAATGCGCCTCATATTAACTAAAGGCCTGTGCGTCCCTGTGCCCATTGTTGGAGGCGGAGGACTGCCTGGCGCATGTCATCGCCTGATCCGGCATAGGAAAAACGCATGAAATCCTTGCCTCCCACATCGTCGAAATCAACACCCGGGGTCAGTGCGACACCCGCACCATGTAAAATCTCATGCGCAAGCTCAAGACTATCGGTCTTAAACTTTTTAATCCCCGCATAGATGTAGAAGGCCCCATCGGCCGGGGCAAATGGACCGAAACCAATCTCGGGCAAACCATCAAGCAAAATGGCACGATTTTCAGCGTAACGTTTGACGTTCTCTTCGAGCACATCAATACAATCAAAGGCGCTGACGGCAGCGTGCTGCGACAATGTCGGCGGTGAAATAAACAAGTTTTGGGCTAAGCGCTCAACGGTACGGGAAAGGTCATCAGGCACGACCATCCAACCCAATCGCCAGCCCGTCATAGAATAGTATTTTGAAAAGCTATTGATAACGATCGCTGCAGGGTCGAGAGAAGCCAGGGTCGTTGCCTGCTTGCCGTAAGTAATACCGTGGTAAATTTCATCAGAAATAATGCGCACACCATTGTCTCCACACCATTGCACAAGCCGGCCAAGTGCTTGGGCATCAAGCATCGAACCGGTGGGATTTGCGGGCGAAGCAATAATCAACCCATCGGGTGGCACCCTCAGGGCTTCAAGTAATTTTACGGTCGGCTGGAAACCATCTTCTTGGCTGGCCGCTAACGCCAGCGGCTCAATCCCAAGCGCACTCAATATATTTCGGTAGCCGGGATAACCAGGCGCCGCGAAAGCGACCCGGTCCCCCACATCAAAAGCCGCAAGGAAGGCGAGCACGAATGCGCCTGATGAGCCGGTGGTCACGACTACACGTCCGGGCGAGACCGTGATCCCATAGCGTGCCTGATAGCTCGCCGCAATGCGTGCCCGTAAAGGGCCAACACCGAAAGCCTCCGTATATCCAAGCTGATTATCACTGAGTGCCACCGTCGCCGCGTCCAGCACACCTTGGGGCGCTGGTGTGGATGGCTGCCCCACTTCCAGATGGACAACATCAAAACCAGCTTCGGCTCTGGCATTGGCCTGCGCCATCACGTCCATAACAATGAACGGGGCAATCTGTCCGCGGCGCGAGGCCTTAATCGCCATTATCTACTCAGTGATCAGTTTTGTTGCGCGAGCCCATAGGCACGTCGATCCGTACGCACATCGCATTGACTATTGTCACCTTCAAAACCGGCGGGACAAATAAATAGATTGATGCGACCAAGCGTGGTCGTTGTGACTACGGCATGCCCCTTGGCACGCAAGCCAGAAATCATGGCTTGGGTATCGGGACGCGCTTCGATCACGATACGATCAGGATTGGCCGGATGGTAGAGGCGCGGGCCCTTGTTTAGCACTTCAGCACTGGGGCCATCGGTCAACATCCTTACGGCATCTGCGGCAAGGGTCACCGGCACTGCCCCGCCGCCAGTGCCTGCGGCTAAGTACTCTAGTTGCCACTGGGAGCTGAGCCCGAGCGCCATGAGACCAAGCGCCGGCACGCCGCGTCCAGTGGCATCAGACGGAGCAGCAATGACAATACCGGTTTCTTCCGCCAAGCGGCCCATACCCATCACCCCATTCATGGTGAAAGCACATGCCACCGCCTGACCGGAGACATCGGCAACGATCAAGCTGGCCGACCCTTGATCCAATGGCTCGGGCACGGCGCCGCCACCCGCCACGGTGACCGGCCGCGCGCGGGTGCTTTGATAGCTTTTCAACAAGGCCTCAATGCGCGCCACGTCAACGATGGGCTGCGCTGGATCGGCAACCCCACCTGGGGCATGGAACCAGCGTCCGGCATCGGCGTAGGCCCGCTTGGACACTTCTGCGAGGACATGGGGCCGTTCGGCCTTATCTGCCCGTTCCCAGGCCCGCTCCCTGTACAGCATCGCCCACGCCTGGGCGCTGACGATGCCAGCCGCGGTCGGTGGGAAATAGGCGTCATGATTGCCCCGCGTGACCTTCACCGCCGGTCGAAATTTCGGCACATGGTTCCTGATATCATCAACCGTAAGACGTACCCCAGCCCGCTGATAGCCCTCGGCAATACGCTTGATCAGCTTACCCGCATATATTTGTCGGGGTTGGCGACGAATGGCACTCAACGTCCCGGCCAAGGCAAATTGTTTAACTAGGTTCCCCTGCGCCACAGGATTGCCGGATTTGCCGGCAAAGATAGCCGCCATGCTGGGGGTCTGCACCGCCGCTGGCGCTGCCTGAAGGGCGCGGGCGAAAGCCCGGCTCGCAGGCGTGCCAAGGCGCGCCAAGCCCTCCGCTGGGCCCAATAGTTGGTTCCAGGGCAACAGTCCGTACTTAGCGTGCAGCGCCAGCATCCCGCGCGGGCTGGAAGGCAGCGGCACCTGGGCCAACGGTCCCGATATCGGGTGAGTGAAAATGAGCGCTTCAGCAGTCTTTTTAACTTGGTCGTAGACCAGGCAGGCCCCACCCGAACCCAAAGATGCCGCAGAAGGTAAGGTCACAGACATGGTAAAATAGGCAGCCACAGCAGCATCGGCAGCACTACCACCGGCGGCAAGGATATTGCGTCCGACCAACACTGCCTGGGGTTCATCGCCGGCGATGGCCCCTTCAAACCCTTTGACGTAGCCCTTGACCGAGCCCTCAGAAAAAAGATTGACCGAATTGCAACCGGCAAGTGATCCAGCAAGCAAC
>JBLHLO010000027.1:0-13271 GCA_047621105.1 Alphaproteobacteria bacterium | reverse complement strand
GCGATCTGGCCAATGGCCTTGATTTTGGTGCGGACCGCCGGCCGGGCGCGGGTGCGGATGGCGTCGACGCCTTGGCGGATTGCGCCGAGCGCCAGTCCCGGTTCGGCTCCGCAGTCGAGGACGGCAAGCGCGCGGGCGCGGGGATGGGCTGCCCGGGCCGCTTTGATCACTGCGGCGAACCAGCCGGCCCCTGCATAACCGGCGGCGCCGGGCGCGCTTTCGAGTTGGATCGCGATTCCGGCTGTTTCGCCCGCTGCCAAGGCGGCCATTGCCTGGGCAAGGTCGTGGATAATGAAAACGGGTGGATGCGCCGTCACGCCGGGTATCCCCGTGGTTGCTGTGCGTCCCATTTTAGGCGCGGGGTAGCCCAGGTGCAAGCGGTGGGCGCTGGACAGGGTCGCCGCCCCGTGATTGTCTTGTCCCATGAAGCGGATTTTAATGATTGGCGCAGGAATCACAGCGCTGGCTGGGTTGGGGCTAGCGCTTTGGTTCGGCGTCGTTAACCCCGGGGTGACGGTGGCCGAAGCGCGCCTTGGCCGTGCGGTCGAAGCGGTTTACGCCACCGCCGTAGTTGAGCCGGTCCACTGGGGGGGCGTCGGCCCTGTCGTCGTCGGGCGCATTGCTTCGATCAAGGTGAAGGAAGGTGACCAGGTCGCCCGAGGCGACGAATTGGCGCGGCTCGATGATGGCGCGGCGCGGGCGCATATCCGAGAACAGGAAGCGTTGATCCAGAAATATCGCGCCGATGTCGAGCGCCTACGTCCGCTCGTGCCCCGTGGGTTTGCCAGCGGTCAGTCTCTCGATCATGCGGAAAGTGCGTTGAGTCAAGCACGGGCCACGTTGGCGGCAGCGCGCCATGTGCTGAATGATCTCGTGCTGCACGCGCCGCTTGACGGCATGGTGTTGCGCCGCGACGGCGAAATCGGTGAAACGGTCGGGCCAGAACGCACCTTGTTTTGGGTCGGTAAGCCGCGCCCCCTTCGCGCCGAGGCCGAGGTCGATGAAGAAGACATTCCGCGCGTACGGGTCGGTCAGCAAGCCCTGATCAAGGCTGATGCTTTCCCGGGCCAGCTACTCAAGGGCACGGTTTTGGAGATCACGCCCAAGGGTGACCCGATCGCGAAAAGCTATCGTGTCCGGATTGCCCTGCCCGATGAGACGCCGCTACTGATCGGCATGACCATCGAGGCCAATATCGTCGTGCGGATAGCGGAACAAGCCGTCTTGGTGCCCGCCGATGCTCTCGCCATTAAGGGTACGCGCATCTGGCTGGTGCGCGATGGCCGTGCCCACCGTGCTGATGTCGTTTTGGGCGTCAAAAATGCCGATACCGTCGAAATTCGGCGCGGTATCAAAGCCGGTGACCAGGTAATCCTATTGCCGCCCGTAGGGTTGCGTGCCGGTGATCGTGTGCGCGCGCGACCCAATGGGTCGTCCGGGCCGCCTTCGTGATATGAAATCCGCTAGCGCCCGGCTTCTCTTCGACATGAGTTTGTCGCATCTGAAAAGGCGCCGACGGCAGACGGCGGTGTCGATGCTCGGCATCATGATGGGGGTCGGCGCTTATATCGCTATTTCCGCCATGATGCTGGGATTCCAGAGCGATTTTATCCGGCGCGTGATTGATGTATCGCCGCACATCGCCATGTTGGACGAATTCCGCAACCCGCCCCAGCAGCCGGTACTGCGGCAATTTCCCGATGCCACTGTGGAAATTGCGGGCTTGCGACCCAAACAGGAATTGCGCGGCATCCGCAATCCCGGCAGTCATCTTGCGCGGCTTGCCGCTATTCCCGGTGTTAAAGCCGCCCCAAATCTGCGCGGCCAAGCGGTCATGCGTTATGGGTCCACCGACGTGGCGGTGACCATCATCGGTATCGAGCCGGAGCTCGAACGCCGCGTTAGCAACATCGAAAAAGACTTGGTTGCAGGACGTTTGAGCGCCCTGAAGACGACCGCCAACGGCGTCATCCTCGGCGTTGGTTTGGCGCGTAAGCTCGGCATCTCTATGCACGATACCCTGAGTGTTGTTTCACCATCGGGTGTCGTTTTGCGCATGAAGGTCGCCGGCCTGTTGCGCACCGGCATTACCAGCATCGATTCGTTCCAGGCCTTTGCCCTTCTCAAGAAGGTGCAGATATTGGAAAAGCGTGCCAACATCATCAACCGGATTCACATGCGCCTCGATGATGTATCGCGCGCGCAATCGGTCGCGGCACGGATCGAGCGGTTACATGGCTACCGCACCGAATCATGGGAAGAAGCCAATCAAGATATCCTCGGCCTGTTCGTGGTCCAGAGAGCCATCATGTTCTCGGTCGTGAGCGCCATCTTGATTGTTGCCGGCTTTGGCATCTTCAACATCATTTCCACGATCATTCATGAAAAAAGCCGCGACATCGCTATCTTGAAATCTATCGGGTTTCGTGAACGCGACCTCCGCGGCATGTTCGTGTTTGAGGGGGCTCTGCTCGGCCTTGCCGGGGTGGCGCTTGGTTGGATACTTGGTTTTGCCATTATTGAGGCCATGGCCCAGGTTCGATTCACAATGGATGTCATCGTGGCTCTTGAGGGTTTTGTGCTGGAGCGTTGGTATGGCCATTACCTTATCTCTGGCACCATGGCGGTGGTGACCGCCGCCGCCGCCGCCTATCTGCCGGCGCGCCAAGCGGCAAAGCTTGATCCCGTGGCCATTCTGCGGGGGGGGCAATGAGCGGCGCGGTGCTTGAGTTGAAGGATGTGACGCGCATCATCCCGGGCGCTGTGCCGGTGACGCTCGTTGATGGTGCTTCCATCTCATTTGCGGCGGGGGATTTTGTTTCGATTACCGGGCCATCGGGGTCGGGCAAGTCTTCGTTGCTTTATCTCCTGGGGTTGCTGGACCGGCCGAGTACGGGGGAGGTGCTGTTGCACGGCGGTGCGACGGCGTTGTTGGCAAGTGACGAACTGGCGGCACTCAGGCTTGCGGGGCTCGGTTTTGTCTTTCAGTTCCATTTTCTGCTGGCTGAATTCACGGTGTTGGAAAACGTTCTTTTGCCCATGCGCCGACTTTCCGACAGGTCCCATTCGGCGATGGAGGATCGGGCGCAGGGGCTATTGGATCGTCTTGGCCTCGCGACCAAGTTCGACCGGACACCGGATCAACTGTCCGGTGGTGAGCGCCAACGGGTGGCTGTCGCCCGGGCACTGGCCAATGATCCCGACATTGTCCTGGCGGACGAGCCGACCGGCAACCTAGACAGCCATAACGCCCGGATTGTGTTCGACATTTTTGCCGATCTTGCGCGCAGCGAAGGGAAGACCGTGATCATCGTGACCCATGAAAAGGATTTGGCCGACGAAACCGACATTCGGGTCGAGATGCTGGATGGTAAAATCGTGTCCCAGGCGGTTCAACACCCGTAATCGCCCCCCCCCCTTCATGCCGGCATTTCATATTGTTTTTAGCTATTATTTACGGCTTGTAAATGCCGGAGCGACAAGCGTTGCGTTGGCCGCAAGCCGGATTTATGGTGACGCCCTGGGTCGGGCTTGGGTTGGCCTTATGAGTCAATAGATTAAGAGTGACAGATGAACGATCTCGCAACCGCGCGCGAACAGTTGGAACAGGCGCTGACGCGCCTTGAGACGGCGCTGTCGACCCGTGGCGATGCGACGGAAATGGAAAAGGCGCTGGCTGAAGCGCGGGCCGAAACCGAACGTCTGCGTGCGGCGGCCAATACGGTATCGGGCCGGCTAGACGCGGCCATTGGCCGCTTGCAGACGGCGCTGGAACCAGGCACGGAGCACTAGCGCGATACACCGGCACACTTAGATTTATTGCGCATGACTGTAATACACGCATTCGGGGGAAGGCCATGGCCCAAGTCAAAGTGAAGGTCAACGGACGTGACTACGAAGTCGCTTGCGAAGATGGCCAGGAAGAACACGTCGCGCGTTTAGGCCGTTACGTCGATAAGAAAGTCGTCGAACTGGCGGACCAAGTCGGCCAGGTTGGTGATACCCGGTTGTTGGTCATGGCCGCATTGGTGATCACTGATGAACTATCGGAAGCCTATGGTGAGCTGGAAGATATCCGCGAAGGATCGGCGGGTATGGTCGGGCATGGCCCCGACGGGGGCGGGAATGACCGCGAAGCCGGGCGCGCCCTAGATGGTTCAGGTGAAGCCGCTGAGGGTATCCGGCAGCTTGCCCGCCGAATTGAGGATATTGCCGCCGGGCTCGAACGCGCCTAAGTATAGGCGGCGGGCGCTGCGCCGTTCGTTAGGCTAATATATCCCTGGGGCCGATACTCTAGCCCTCGGGAGCTGTCCCTGCCGGGGCCCTGGTCCCGGTATATGGCGCCCACCTTAAGATGAGGGCCACAGAGGATACATACAGCCGACGGCGGGGTGGCCCCGTGCCGCATTGCCGGGTGCGCGCCCGAAAGACCGGAAAGAAACCCTTTTGCCTGCACGCCCTCCTGAAAATTCATCACCGCCACATTCATTCGATAAGCAGGCATCTGACAGGCAGGCGTTGCGGGCCGAGGCCCGCGCCCGGCGCCGCGATGTCCATGCCTTGTTTGGCCCGCGCATCGGCCCGGTATTGACGGCAAATTTCATGGCCGCTTTTTCATTGCCGCCGAGCCGTACCATTGCTGGCTACAACCCGATTAATGAGGAAGCTGATTGCTACCCATTGCTGACGGCACTGGCGGCGCGCGGTCACCCGCTTTGCTTGCCGGCAGTTGCCATGAAGGATGCGCCGCTGTGTTTTCGCGCCTGGGCGCCGGGTGATGTGCTGGTGAAGGGCTATCAAGACATCCGCGAACCCGCACCAACGGCGGCAGAATGCATTCCTGATGTCGTGCTGGTGCCGTTGCTCGCCTTTGATGGCGTGGGCCATCGGCTCGGTTACGGGGGCGGGTTTTATGATCGCACGCTCGCGGTTTTGCGCGCGGGCGGCGCCGTTCAGGCCATCGGTATCGCCTATGCCGCGCAAGCGGTGGACGGCCTGCCCGGCGCCGACCATGATCAGCGCCTCGATGCAGTATTAACCGAACAGGGTGTGACACGGTTCGAAGGGATGGGCAGGGCATGAAACTTCTTTATTGCGGCGATATTGTCGGCCGGCCGGGACGCCGGGCGGTGGCGAAGTATCTGCCCGGGCTGCGCGCTGATTTTGGCATCGATCTGGTGGTCGCCAATGGTGAAAATTCCGCTGCCGGGTTCGGCATTACCCCGAAGGTGGCCGCCGAATTGCATGATGCAGGGGTTGATGTCCTGACTACAGGTAACCACGCCTTCGATCAGCGTGAGATCATGCCCTATATGGACAAGGACACGCGCATCCTGCGCCCGGCCAATTACCCGCCGGGCACGCCGGGGCGGGGGGCAACCCAGGTCACAACCGCGACCGGGCGCGATGTGTTGGTGATCCAGGTGATGTTGCGTCTGTTTATGGAAGCGCTCGATGATCCGTTCCGTGCCGTCGAGGATGCGCTTGCCGATCACGAAATGGGCCGTAGCGTCGATGCCGTCATTATCGATGTGCATG
This sequence comes from Alphaproteobacteria bacterium, assembly GCA_047621105.1. Classification (GTDB taxonomy): domain Bacteria; phylum Pseudomonadota; class Alphaproteobacteria; order SMXQ01; family SMXQ01; genus WHSO01. The sequence goes on along the minus strand of JBLHLO010000027.1, from coordinate 7,733 downwards.
GTGAGGCGACCAGCGAGAAAATGGCCATGGGGCATATGCTCGATGGCCGTGTATCGCTGGCGGTAGGCAGTCATTCTCATATCCCGACCGCCGATGCGCAGATATTTCCCGGCGGCACCGGCTATCAGACCGATGCCGGCATGTGCGGCGATTACGATTCGGTGATCGGCATGGAAAAGGACGAAGCCATCGCGCGCTTCGTTACCCGTATGCGCCGCGAACGGCTGACCCCGGCCATGGGGGAGGGGACGCTCTGTGCGGTTTATTGCGAAACCGACGACGCAACTGGCTTGGCTATCCGCATCGCGCCGGTGCGGATGGGCGGGCGGTTGGCCCCGGCACTGCCTTAGCACCCGGCACCCGGGCCCATAGGGCGCCCCAATACGGACATATTGCATTGCTATGAAAGGCGGTTCTGGTGTGTTTCACCACAATATGTGGTAAAATGCGGCCGAAAATCATCAGAACCTAGGTTTATACTCCATGGCTGGGCATTCCCAATTCAAGAATATCATGTACCGCAAGGGCGCGCAGGATGCGAAGCGCGCCAAAGTTTTCACCAAAATCGGTCGGGAACTGACCGTGGCCGCCAAGTCGGGCCCTGATCCGGAATTCAACCCGGCGCTGCGTGCCGCCATTACGTTGGCCAAGTCCAGCAACATGCCGAAGGACAATATCGAACGCGCCATCAAACGCGGGGCGGGCGGCGAAGACGGCACCGATTACGTGGAAATTGCTTACGAAGGTTACGGCCCTGGCGGGGTCGCGGTGATTGTCGATGCGCTGACCGATAACCGCAACCGCACCGCTTCGGAAGTGCGTTCCATCTTTGGCAAACATGGGGGCAATCTCGGCGAATCGGGCTCGGTTGCGTTCCAGTTCAATCGTGTCGGGGCCATTTCCTATGCCGCCGATGTGGCCAAGGAAGACGCCATGTTTGAAGCCGCCCTGGAGGCCGGCGCCGAAGACGTGGTGTCCGATAGCGATGGGCATGAGGTGATTACTGCGCCCGATGATTTTGCCGTCGTCTTGGATGCCTTGAAGGTAACATTCGGTGATCCTCAAAGCGCCGGCCTAACCTGGAAGCCGAATGTCACCATTGCCGTCGATGAGGATAAGGCGCGCACGCTGATGAGCTTGATGGAAACCTTGGAAGATAATGACGATGTGCGGTCGGTCTCCACCAATCTTGAGATTTCAGATGAAATCATGGAGAAGCTGAGTGCCGAATAGCGGACTCTCGAAAGGTTGTTTCGCGCTGTGCCGGAAACGGGGTGTGTTATGAGGCTGATCGGTCTTGATCCCGGCTTGCGTGTCACCGGCTGGGGTGTGATCGAGGCGGCAAACGGACGCCTCAGCCATATTGCTAATGGTGTCGTGCGTACCCGGTCGGGGGATGCTATCGGTGATCGGCTTGTCGCGCTTTATGACGGGGTTTCTGCGGTAATTGCTACCTATGCGCCCGAAGCTGCCGCGATTGAGGAAACTTTCGTTAATCGCAATCCGCAAAGCGCGTTGCGTCTTGGCCTGGCGCGCGGCGTGGTTTTATTGGCACCGGCACGGGCCGGATTGCCGGTCGCCGAATATGCCGCCAATCAGGTCAAGAAATCGGTGGTTGGCGCCGGCCATGCGGCGAAGAACCAGATCGGTATGATGGTCGGGATGCTTTTGCCCCAGGCTGAGATTGAGACCGAAGATGCGGCCGACGCGCTCGCCGTCGCTATTTGTCATGCCCATATCAGTATGACTCAGGCGCGTATTATCGCCGCTGCGCCGGGTGCCCCCGGCGCTAATGTTGCGGGAAGTGCCCGATGATCGCGGCATTGAACGGCTTGATTGATTCGATCGGCGAAGACAGTGTGATCGTCGATGTCGGTGGGGTCGGGTATCTGGTGTTTTGTTCATCGCGCACCCTGGCGGCCCTGCCGCGGGTTGGCGAAGCGGTGAGTTTACGCATCGATACCCATGTCCGCGAAGACCACATTCACCTTTACGGATTTTCTACCGAGGCCGAACGTGCTTGGTTCCGGTTGCTGACCACCGTTCAGGGTGTTGGCGTGCGAGTTGCGTTGGCTATTCAATCGGCGTTGGCACCGACCGATCTCGCACGCGCCATTGCTGCGGGGGATAAGCCGGCCCTTGGCCGCGCTTCTGGGGTCGGCCCCAAGCTGGCAGCGCGCATTGCGACTGAATTGAAAGATAAGGCCGGCGCTCTGGAATTGGGCATGGGGGCTCATCTCCCGGATAAGGGGGGGGCTAAAGGCCAGGCAAGTGATGTGGGGGATGAACAACGGGTTTCCGATGCGGTCTCAGCGCTGGTCAATCTTGGCTATGGGCGGACTGAAGCTTATGGCGCGGTGATCGAAGCGGTGCGTGAAATGGGTGAAGATAGCCCCCTTCAGGCATTAATCAGGGGCGGGCTCACCCGCCTCGGCGCGGCCGCGTGAGCGTGGGTTTCGTGGAATATTGGACAAGGTGATGGCCAAGAACGACAACATCAAGGACACGCGCATTGTTGATGGCGCCCCTCAGGACAATAGGGGTGAAGACAGTGCCGATGTGGCATTGCGTCCCGAACGGCTCAAGGATTTTACCGGCCAGGTGCGGGTCTGTGAAAATCTAGCTGTCTTCGTGGCCGCTGCCGCCAAGCGTCAAGAAGCGCTTGATCATGTCCTGTTGTCGGGCCCGCCCGGCCTTGGCAAGACGACGCTCGCGCGCATTATCTCCCGCGAGCTCGGCGTTGGGTTTCACACCACATCCGGCCCGGTGATCGCGCGCGCCGGTGATTTGGCTGCGCTGCTTACGAATTTGCAGCCGCGTGACGTTTTGTTCATTGATGAAATCCACCGCCTGCAACCGTCTATTGAGGAAATCCTCTATCCCGCGATGGAGGATTTTGAACTCGACTTGATCATTGGCGAAGGTCCCGCGGCGCGTAGTGTGCGCATCGAATTGCAACCTTTTACCCTGATTGGTGCGACGACCCGCACCGGTCTGGTAACAACACCTTTGCGAGATCGTTTCGGTATTCCGCTGCGGCTCGACTTCTATGAAGTCCCGGAATTGGAAAAAATCGTGCGCCGCGGCGCCGCCATTCTTGACTTTAAGCTGGCCGCAGATGGGGCCCATGAAATTGCCCGCCGCGCGCGTGGCACGCCGCGCGTTGCCGGCCGGCTGCTGCGCCGGGTCCGTGATTTTGCCGCCGTTGCCGACGCGGGCACGGTGGACGCGTCAATCGCCGATCAAGCGCTTAACCGGCTTGAGGTTGATGAGCGTGGGCTTGACGCATTGGACCGGCGTTATCTTTTGGCTATGGCGGAGCATTACGGCGGTGGGCCGGTGGGGGTCGAAACCCTGGCCGCGGCCCTTTCAGAACAGCGCGATGCGTTGGAAGACGTGATCGAGCCCTATCTATTGCAACAAGGGTTGTTGCAACGCACACCGCGGGGCCGTGTTTTGACCGAGGGCGCCTGGCGCCATCTCGGCATTGCGCCGCCCAAAGGCCAGCGCCAGTTGCGCTTGCTCGATGGCGGTGAAGCCGAAGGCGAAGACGCGCCATGACTGCACCATGACCGTTCCTGTGACCGCCCCCGTGCAAGCCCCTGACACGCAAGCACATGTGTTGTCTGTGCGCGTCTATTGGGAAGATACCGATGCCGGCGGCATTGTCTATTACGCCAATTACCTGCGCTATGCCGAACGCGCGCGCAGTGAATTGTTGCGCGTTCTTGGCGTTACATCGCAACGGGCACTTGCCGATGAAACCGGTTTGGTGTTTGCAGTGCGCCGCTTTGAGGCTGATTACCTGGCCTCGGCGCGTCTTGACGATGTGCTCGATGTGGAGACCCAGGTCATTGCGGTGCACGGTGCTGCGGTAGACATGGAACAGATCGTGCGCCGCGATAGGTGCGATCTTGTGCGCATGAAAGTGCAAATTGCCTGCGTGAATGATCGTGGCCGGGCGACGCGGTTGCCCGATTGGCTGGCGCAGGCTTTCGCAGGTTATGTAAGGGGCACACAGGACTGAAAGCCTGTGCAAATTGTTGAAATCACGACCTAGGAAAGGTTTTTAAAATATGGAGCCATCAGCGATTGAAGCCGTCTCCCTCGGGGGGCAAGCGGCTCTTGAAATGTCGGTTTGGAGTTTGTTTTTACGGGCCGATCTCGTCGTCAAACTGGTGATGATCATTCTCATCATGGCCTCATTTTGGTCTTGGGCGATCATCTTTGAGAAATTCCGCCGGATTCGCCGCATTGAGGCCGACGCAGCCGAGTTCGAAGACACTTTCTGGGCAGGGGGCTCGTTAGAGCAGTTGTATGAGCGCATCGGCGGCAGGCCGAGTGATCCAATGGAAAACCTTTTCGCGTCGGCGATGCGGGAATGGCGGCGTTCGACGGAGAAAGGGTTGCTGACCTCTGAAGCGGCGCGTGACTCGCTGCAAGCGAGAATTGAACGGGTGATGGGCACCACCATGGCACGTGAGACCGATCGCTTGGAAAGACACATGGTCTTTCTGGCGTCGGTCGGTTCAACCTCACCATTCATTGGTTTGTTTGGCACCGTGTGGGGGATCATGAATTCGTTCCAGGCAATTGCGGTCAGCAAGAACACGTCGCTGGCAGTGGTGGCGCCGGGCATTGCCGAGGCCCTATTTGCGACGGCGCTGGGCCTGGTTGCCGCGATTCCGGCGGTGCTGGCCTATAACAAGTTCTCTACGGATCTTGGTCGGTATGCCGGGCGTATGGACGGATTTATTAACGACTTCACCGCCATCCTGTCGCGTCAACTGCAGGAGAAGTCATAATGTCTGGCGGCATTGTATCGCGTGCTTCGGCGGGCCGTGGCCGGGCGTCCCGACGGGCGGTCATGAGTGAAATCAACGTTACACCGATGGTCGATGTGATGCTGGTGTTGCTGATTATTTTCATGGTGACAGCGCCATTATTGACGGTTGGTGTGCCGGTGGACCTGCCCAAGACCGAAGCCAGCGTGATCACGGGCCAGGATGAGCCGTTGGTCATTACCATCAACCGTGAGGGGAAAATTTTCCTGCAAGAAACCGAATTGAAGATGGATACCCTGGTGCCGCGGCTTAAGGCCATTACCCAAAACAAGCCTGACACCCGAATCTTCGTGCGCGGTGACCGTGCCGGGACTTACGGTCGCATTGTTGAGGTTATGGGTACCGTGAGCGCGGCTGGGTTCTCGCGTGTGGCGCTGATCGCTGAACTGCCTGTCGGCCAGGCCGGTGGCCGGCCTTTGGCTAAGTAAGCGAGAGGACAGGGATGCGTCGGTCGCTGGGCTGGTCCGCTGCACTGCACCTTTTGGTGCTGGTGTTGGCGGTCGTTGGCCTACCGCGTTTATGGGACAGCACGCATCCGACCGATGCCCCGCCGATGATTGTTGAGATGGTCAAGATCGACAAGCAGACCACGGCTAAGGACACACCGAAAAAGGCGCCGAAGAAGAAAAAGGTCAAGAAAACCCCGCCGCCGCCGAAGGCAAAGCCACGCACAGCCAATCTGCCGCCGGCACCGCCGCGGATAAAAGCGGCGTCTCTGCCAGATACGGAAAAGGTGCCGCTGATAAAGCAGGCCAAGCCTAAGAAGGTGAAGAAGAAAAAGCAGAAAAAGCCTGATGCGCGCAAGCCCAGCCCGCCCCGCACCATTGCTCAGGCGCGGCCTAAACGCCGTCCGATGGCGGCAAAGGAGGATTTTCTCCAATCCGTGCTGCGGGATGTGGCGCCCGAAGAACGAAGCGAAAAACCCCAGGAAAAGCCAAAGAAACGGGCCGAACCCCAGCTTGAACCAAAGAAAACCGTCCAGAATCGGGCCCCTCTCGACGCCGTGGCAACGATTTCGGAAATTGATGCGATCCGCCACCGGGTCGAACAATGCTGGGTAATCCCTGCCGGCGCCCGGGATGCGGACAAGCTGGTGGTCTCCATCCGGGTCTGGGTTAATCCCGATGGAACCGTGCGTGAGGCCCGTATTCTCGATCAATCCCGCATGCTTAAGGACGTCTTTTTCCGTACGGCGGCGGAAAGTGCACTCCGTGCCGTCCTTAATCCCCGTTGCAGCCCCTTACCGATTCCGCCTAAAAAGTATGATCAGTTCAAGGAATTGGTCCTCGATTTCAACCCCAAGGAAGCGGCCGGGACATAATTCAGCCACACATGGTACATAAAAGCATGAGGGCATGTATAAAGGCGGAGATCAAAAAATCATGATCCAAGGATTTCGAAAGAGCCGGGATCGTGCGGTAGTGAGCGGCTTTTTCGGTCGTCTTGCAGGTGTTGCGTTGGCGATGGCGGTGATTGTCTGGGCTGTGCCGGCGGTTGCGGAACTGCGCATCGACATCACCCGCGGCAAGGTCGAGCCGATGCCGATTGCCGTCACCGATTTTCTTGGCGCTAATGACAAGGCGGCCGACGTTGGCCGCAAGATCACTCAAATCATTACCAGTGACCTGCAGTCGTCAGGTCTTTTCAAGCCGATCGATCCCAAGGCCTTCATCCAGAAGCCGGAAGCGTTACGTCTCCAGCCCCGTTTTGCCGATTGGCGTGTGATCAGTGCTCAGGCATTGGTTTCTGGTGCAGCCCACATGCAGCCAGACGGTCGGCTCAGGCTTGAGTTCCGGTTATGGGATGTGTTTGCCGAACAGCAGATGATGGGGCTCGCCTATTTTACGTTGCCGGCGAACTGGCGACGTGTCGCCCATATCATTTCCGACGCGATCTACAAACGTATTACGGGCGAAGATGGTTATTTCGACACCCGTATTGTCTTTATATCTGAAACAGGTCCGTATAAACGACGCATCAAGCGTCTCGCCATCATGGATCAAGATGGCCATAACGTTCGGTTCCTCACCGATGGATCGCATCTGGTTTTAACGCCGCGTTTTTCACCGACGGCACAAGAAATCACTTACCTTTCCTATTATCGTAATAACCCGCGCGTTTACTTGCTCAACATCGAAACCGGTCGGCAGGAAGTGGTTGGTGATTTTCCGGGCATGACATTTGCGCCGCGATTCTCACCCGATGGCAATCGGGTGATCATGTCGATGGCTCAGAATGGTAATTCAAATATTTATACTCTGGATCTGCGCACCCGCCGGGTGCGGCGGCTGACAAACCACCCATCGATCGATACGGGGCCGTCCTATGCCCCCGATGGGCGCCAGGTGACGTTTGAGTCGGACCGGGGCGGCAGCCAGCAGATTTACGTGATGAATGCTGATGGCTCCAACGTTCGGCGTATTTCTTTCGGCAAGGGCCGTTACGGCACACCCGTATGGTCGCCGCGTGGTGACCTGATTGCTTTCACCAAGCTGCGCAAGGGGCGCTTTTTCATCGGTGTGATGCGCACAGATGGTACGGGTGAGCGGCTGCTCACCGAAAGTTTTCTGGTGGAGGGCCCAACTTGGGCTCCCAATGGGCGGGTCTTGATGTTTTTCCGTCAAACTCCGGCCGATGATCAGGGTCGGGGCCGCTCATCTAAGCTCTATACGATCGACATCACCGGCTATAACGAACGCGAGGGGGTGACCCCCACCGATGCTTCAGATCCTGCCTGGTCGCCGTTGATTCCTTAAAAACTGTTATATTGGGTGTTGTGCCGACCTCTTAAGAACGGCAGTTGTAAGCTAATATGTTGTGTTCTATAGTATTTTGCCTTTAACTATAGCCTAGGTGCGGATTTACGGGCTGTTAATGGTTTGCACCGTA